>JAITCR010000187.1 GCA_031282985.1 Nitrososphaerota archaeon
CAACACACGCTTAACCATCGTCAAAAGCTGATACTGCCAAATACGCCGCAACACATTATACTCTAAGAATGAAACAGAAACCCACTCACCACCCTTTGTTAAACCACCCTCAGTGAGTAAAACATGCACATGAGGATTCAAAGTCAACTCCTTCCCATAAGGATGCAACACACAAACAACACCCGGAACAGCCCCATGCTTATCCTTGATCATCTGCTGCATGGTATTGCTAACTGCGTCCATGAGTACCTTAAACAGGCTTTGATCCGCCTCAAACACTGCACGGAGCTCTTCAGGCATAGTAAACACCATATGCCGATGAGACACCGCAAAAAGCCTGTCAACCAATTCGTCGGCCCATTGATCAGCATGCTTTTTATCACATTGAGGACAAATTCGACTCTTACACGCCAATGGAATAGTTTTGGTGGTACTACATTCAGAGCATTTGTAGGTTAAAAAGCCGTATTTTGGGTCTCGACAGTGAAGCATCTTTTCTACTTCATCGATTTTGTACTGTGAGAAGTTGGGGTTCATAATTTTGAACTGCTCTCAATTCTGTGTAAGCAGCATAATGTTTTTGATGGCAATTTTGAAGGTCGCTGCCCTTCAAAAAGAAGGGCAGCTCAATTATATAAATGCGTTAACAACAAAAAAAGACAGATAAACTAGCGTTCAATTGAAATTTTGCTAATGCCCGCTTCTTTTTCTAACGTAATTACATGTGTAGCTTTATCTGCAAATGCTTCACTGTGAGTTACTGATATTATTTGCTCTATAGTTTTAAATTTACTTATAGCTTCTGCTAAATGTTCAATACTGCCATCTTCGCTACCAAGGTTTTCAGTAGGTTCATCAAGCATTAAAATGCTTAAGCCATGTCCAGTTTGTGATTGCATAATTAGTTGTCCTAAACCTAATCGGTAAGCAAATGCTAAAAGTGTTCGTTCTCCACCTGATAGGTTACTAACTTCACGGTCTACGCTTGACTCGTTTTTCACGTAAGGGGTGTATGTTTCATCAATTACAATGTTTAGCAGGGGGGTTTCGCCGCCGACTAAACGGTCAAGTATTTGTTGGATAAAGTTACATAGAACTTTAATGAATTCTCTGCGGAGTTTAGGTTGAATACTGCGGTATGCATCGCGGATAGCACATAGAATTTCGATTATATGTTCGAGTTTAGCGATTTTCTCTGCTTTATCTTGGGCAATGTCAATACGCGTTTTAATTTCATCTATGCGGTGTAGAAGGTCTTTTTTGCGGTTTTCTTTAGTGTTTAGATCAGAGTTTAAAATATAGTATTGTTTGAATGCTTGTTCTCTATGGGGGCGGGCTGTGTTTAAATCGGATAGGTCGAATTTTGCGATTTCAGTTTGGATTAATGAATATTGAATTTTATGATCAGATTCAAGTTTTTGCTGGTTTTCGAGTTCAACTGATAAGTTTGTAAGGTTATTTTCTTCTTCACTTATACGGGCCTTTAGGTCAGTTTCACGGAGTAAACTTGTTTGTATACCTAAGTATGCTTCTGAAGCGATTGTTTTTGCTTTTTGTAAATCAGCAATTTCAAGGCGTAGATGATTTATAATTTTTTGTCGTTCAGCGTTTTCTTGATCAAATCGCTTAAGCAGGTCTGCTTTATATTGACCTGCCAACGGTTGAATACATAAGGGACATTTATCTTCTTGGGATAGTTGGCTGGTTCTTTTTTGATCTGTTTGAATGCCTTTAATTGCAGCTTCCTGTTCTCCGCGTAGACGGCTAATTTTGTCATCAAATGATACTAAAAACAGTTTTATTTGGCCAAACGACTGATTTGTTGGCAGACCCACTTGTTCTAGTTTGGTTAAGTATAGGTTTTTTTGGGTGCCAAAGGAGGTTTGGCGGTGGTGTAGGTTGTCTATGAGGGTTTTTTTGTCTTCAATTTTCTGGGTGAGGGAGGTAAGTGTGTTAGTGATACTTTGTATGTTTGTATGTATTTTGACTTCTTTGTGTTTGAGTTCTTCAATTTGACATTTTTTTTCTTCAAGTGTTTTAAGGTTTTGTTCAGCTTTTTCTAGTACCTGTTTTGTGTTTGTTAATTTTTGGGTTAATTCTTCAATGTCCATTTCTATAAGAGCGAATTCTTCGCTGACACGATTATAGTCATTGTCTAATTTTTCAATGTTGTTAACGTCTGGGTCTTTTGCGTATACACGTTTTTCTGTTTCATAATCACGCTGATACTGCACTATACTGCTCCATGCGGCTTCATAGTCAGAGAGGCCAAATAGTTCATCTAACCGTTTTTGTCTGTCACGGGGAGCGGCATCGATTAATTCTTTGAGGTGTTCTTGGCGGAACCAAACAATTTCGCGATAAAGATCCCTATCTAAACCCGTTATAATTTTAATTTGTTCAGCTATAGCATCATTTTTAATGCTAGCAATTAATGTATCTCCCTCACACAGACAAAGGTTGTCAGAGTCCTGACTTATACCCTTACCTTTACGGTTTAATCCACGGGTTATCTTGTAAGTTTTACCGTTCTGAGAAAACTGTACAGACACTTTACCATGATCAGCACCATCTCGAAGAAGATATTCAAAACTTCGAGCGATCGAGTCCCCAAAGAGCGCAAAATCAACAGCATACATAATACTAGACTTACCGCAGCCCACACCGCCTACAACACAGTTAAAACCATTTGTAAAAGGCACTGTCGATTTGACATGGCTACGAATGTTTTCCAGTTGGACAACTTCAATTTTCATGCTATAACGCCTCGATAATTTGCCTATTTTTTTCGTCCTGTTTACGGGTAAGGGGTTCAATTAGAGCTAATGCTGACTTGGCAATTCGATCAGCGTCTTCTTTACTGTAGCGTTCACTAAAAATCTGTACAAAATATTCATACGATTTAGTCTTTAAGTCTTTAAAGTTGTCTTCAAAAATGTTTCGGGCAACCTCATACAGAAGCGCCGATTCTTTAAGTAACACTACAGGATGAACAAGAAGGGCTTTTTCACCTTCTGCACAAATTTTAGCTATGTCAATTTCAGTTCGACATGCCTCCGCAGGTAATGTACCTTTCAACACAGGAACTAAAACTGCGCCAGCTGTGTCAACATCTTTAACCATTTGAGTTACCATTTCAGTTATTTTAGCAGGGGACATACCTGAAAAATCGTTTTCGTCTAAAATGATAAATTGACGCGGCGAAGACAAAGCCATTTGCTCAATTTGGCACTCACCATTTTCGCCTACTTGCACATAATTAAAACCTTTTGAATACTTAGCTTCATCATAACTTGCCGTTTCAATACAACCACTATAAACTAGATAACCATCTTTGAATTTAGTGCTAAAACGTTCATGTATATGACCAGCAGCATAATAGTGGAACCCTGAAGGTAACATTTCAGGGGTCAATTCAGCTTCAATATAAGGCGGTTTTACTCTCGGTAAATCCACCGCACCATGTAAAACAAATATGTTATAAACATCGTCCACAGGAGTTGGCGGGTTTTCTATCATAAATCTAGGCAGAGTCTCACGGGTTTTATGACGAGTGTGATAATTGGGTATGCCATAAACATAGCAACAATCTTGTTTACGCCAACACGCACCGTCATGACGTGGGAGATGGTAAATTAAGCCTGCGCTGTCAAGGGGGTAAAGAATTGTTCCCGTTATAGTGTTAGGGGCAGAGTCATGAGAACCGTCAACTGTAAGCACAGGAATTTGAGCGTCTTTTAACCGTTTAAAACTGCGTATGGTATTTTCAAGAGTAATGTTAGTAGGTCGAGGTTGATGAAACAAATCACCTGCAATAATCATAAAATCAGGTTTAAGCTCCAAGGTTCTATCCACAAGTTCAGCAAAAGCATTATCAAAATCCTGACGTCTCACTTCAAGCCCATACTGTGAGTAACCCAAATGCAAATCGGAAACATGAACAAAACTGAAAGCTTTCAAACCATTATCCCCAAAGTTAGTTAAAGTTTAGATTTATAAGTTTTAAGGCTTTAGTACATTATCAGATAGCAACAATATCCAACATTTAACATACACAATATTTAGAAACACATGTTTATACTAAAGATATAAACAAGAATATTTTTGCAGTTTTGGGGAAAAATATAAACCAGTAAATGTGAATTCATTCAAAGGTAAAAATAATGAACTGCCAAATTTGTGGAATTGAAGTTGACATGCCATACAGTTGCCCTTACTGTGGCGGACAATTCTGTAGCCAACATCGTTTACCAGAAAATCATACATGTCCACAAATCAGCAGAGCACGCACTCAAAGGCAAAACACAGTAAAAGAAGAAATGAACCGGACTGGCAGTAGTGGTTATAATTACAGTTTTAATTTTAATCCACAACCAATCAGAACCCGTCGAAGCGGTATTTTCAGTCCAAAAGAACTAAAACATTTAGGAATTGCAGCTTTGCTTGTAATTGGCAGTGGTTTCTCAATATGCCTTTTAGCAGGTAGTGGCAGTAGTCGTTGGCCCATAGGTGTGATGACTGTTTTTTCTGTTTGTATGATGGTGTCGTTTTTGGTTCATGAGCTTGCTCACAAAATTACAGCACAAAAGCGTGGGTTATGGGCAGAGTTCCGTTTGACCACATGGGGGGCTGTGTTAACGTTTGCCTCTGTATTTCTTCCATTTAAAATGATAGCACCTGGAGCAATGATGATTAGTGGCACTACAGACAAAAAAAGTATTCTAAAAATTTCAATTGCTGGACCGATCACAAACATCATTCTCGCGTTAGTCTTTTTTGTCTTATCATTTGCTTTACAACCCATAAATCTGTGGTATAGTCTTGGAATAGCGTTTGTTGGGTACATTAATGCGTTTATGGCAGTTTTCAACTTGATTCCGTTTGGTCCTTTTGACGGCTTTAAAATTTTTAGGGTAGACAAAAAAATTTGGGCAGGGGTGTTTATTACAAGTTTAATACTGACAATATACGGTCTCTTCTTGATATAATCGTCAACTAACCATTATTTTCAAATGTTATTAGTTGAATTTTCAAGCGTACTATTATCTGACATTTTTATAGTTATCATGTTGGTTTTGGGGTTTAAAAGTCTGTTAGTTTTTTGGTTTCAGGGTTAAAGTCCATAATGCCTAGCATGTATGTGGGGTGTTTTTCGAGTTCGATTTCGCTTGTGTATGGTGTTTTTGTGAGTCGAAGAAGAACACCTATTTTTGTAGTGGTGATTTCTTGTAGTGCTTTGTTTCTTGTGTTGTTTTCGTGAGGAAGGTTTGTTGCAACTATAATTATGTTGTGTTTTTTTGCAAAGTTTGAGAGGTAATTCATTATTTGGTTGTAGGCCATTCTTGCTTCTTGGGGGTCTACGTTTTCAGTTAAGAATGGACACATTATGTCAGAGATTGCTACGAGTTTTGCGTCAGATGTTTCTATTATTTGTTCAAGTGTTTCTATTAATAGAGAGTGAAGTCTGTAAGCTGTATATGCTCTAAAATGTTGTATTTGCTCCAATATTTTTTGGGGTTCGAATTGTTGGTGTTCAGCAACTTGTGTGATGCTATGTAGTGAAGAACTGTTTGCTGCGTCAATAAAGACCGCTTTGCTATCTAAGCCGCCTTGTTTTGTTGGCAGGTGGGCTCGAACGCAGAGTTGTGACAGCAGGAAAGTAACGTTTTGAGAGCCGTATAGTACGGCAAAGTCACCTTCTTTGAAGGCTGGGAGAAGCTCATCTATATCTGGTATGTTGAATGTTAATCTTAGTGTTTTTGTTGTTTGTGATGTTGTATTTTGTTGTAGTATTAGTTTTTGCATTGTTACTTCACAGAACTCGTTTACTGTTTTTTAGCTATTTAAGATACTGGAGAAACAACAATTCTTAACAGAGGGGGGGTTAATGAAAGTAAAAGTGAAAAAGATATTATTTCTGCTTCGCTAATCATTTTAAGAGTATCGTGTAGTTGTTGCATTATTGTTTTTTAACGTTGTAGAGGTCAAATATAAAACTGACTAACGGTACATAAATGCAGGCATAAAGAATGAATAGTGCAGAAAAAGCAAGTTTTGCTAAAGAATTTTACAGTCGTCAAGTTGTAATGAAAGAGTTAGGCATAGTTGGACAACAGAAATTAGCTAAGTCACGTGTTGCTATTGTTGGCGTGGGTGGTTTAGGTACAGTTTCTGCGTTGTATCTTGCCTTAGCGGGGGTGGGCTATATCCGCGTAATTGATCAAGATGTAATTGAGCCACACAATCTTCATCGTCAGATACTCTACACTTCAAAAGATTTGCATTATCCTAAAGCTGAAATGGCAGCAAAGCGTTTAGAGCAAGTTAACCCGCTTGTTAAAGTTGAAGCCTTTTCAGAAAATGTGCACTCAGATAATGTTGATTGTCTAATAGAAGGTGTAGACTGCGTTGTTGATGGTTTGGATAATATGTTAACGCGTTACATTGTAAACCAGGCCTGTGTCAAAGCCAAGGTGCCATACGTTTTTGGAGCTGCTGGGGGTATTGAGGGAAATTTATCTGTTTTTGTTTCCCCTGAAACGGGTTGTCTTGAATGTTTAATACCAAATCTTTCAGATAGTCAAATGCAGACATGCAACACCCGAGGCGTATTAAACGCAACACCTGGAATTATTGGAAGCCTACAAGCCATGGAAACTATAAAACTGTTAACCAATGTAGGGTCAACATTGAAAGGCAAACTGTTGGTCTGTGATTTCAGCGACATGGACTTCACTACAATTAACATAACCAAAAACATACATTGCCCAGTTTGCCACAACAAAATTTTAAAAAACAGTAAAAAAGAAAGTACCGTATGGCTTTGCGGTAAAGACACAGCAAACATAAACCCAGAAACATCTTTAAAGTTAAACATTGAACAAGTTTACCCAACAATAAACCAACTATTTAAAATACAACTAAAATCTAGGTTAGCATTAATGTTCAATTATGACAACTACGAAATTAGCTTTTTCAACGGTGGTCGCATGCTAATTAAAGGGGTTACAAACAAAGAAAAAGCTTTAACCATTTATCGAGAAATTCTAAAAAAAGTGCAACATACCTAATCAAAATATACCTTACTAAAATAACACATTTTACACTACTAAACACTTAACAGTCTATAAGAGGCCTTACAGTTTTGCAAGTGTTATTATTTTTAAAGAAACACCAGGCATAACGATTTTAAACACTATCGTTCATCGGTTTGATTTTTCCGTTGTATTTTTAATTCTTTTTTGAATGTGAAAAGCAAAACAGCTACAACAACACCAACAATTACAAGTGCAACACCCACACAAATAACTACAATATCCTTTAAACTAAAACCACCAACAATAGACAATCCACTACCTGAACCAGACCCCGACCCACCACCTGAACCAGACCCCGACCCACCATCCAATGACCCGTTACTATCGCCAGAGTATACATCATAATCTGTGTTACCAGAAATCACACCACCATTCCTATTAAAAGTTCCATAACCACCAGTTGCAACACCACCACTATTGCGAATAATTTCGCCACCAGACATAATAAAACTACCATAGTTAAACACGCCACCACCCCCATTTTTAGCTGTGTTACCAGAAATCACACCACCAGACATCTCAAAAAAACTCTGATAAGCGTTAAACACACCACCACCCAAAACGTACCCACCATAAGCTGCGTTACCAGAAATTTCTCCTCCAAACAGCTTAAAAGTGCCACTGTTAAGCACGCCACCACCAGAACCCTGAGCACAGTTGTTGGAAATTTTACCCCCATACATCTCAAAAACACCATAATTATACACACCACCACCTAAAGCATCCTCAGAAGCCCCAGGTTGATGAGGATTAAACCAACCTGTAACAACGGTATTACCTGAAATTTCACCACTATACATAACAAGTTTACCACTATAACTAACAGCTACACCACCAGCCCTGTTACCAGCGTTATTTGTATGAGTTACAACAATACCATCAAGCACCAACACACCACTATCTTCAACAGTAATTGTACTTTTACCTGCTGCACCAATTATTTTGCAATACCCGATTGTTTTACTACTTGTTAGAGTGATATCTTTGTTCATAGGAATTTTAAGTGCCTCCGTGAGTGTAATGTCATTGTCAAGAGCAATAATAACTTCTTTTGAGGATGTATTGTTGATAGCGTTTTTAAGTTCGGTTTCATTTTTAACATGTACAGCATTCTCCAAAGCGCCACTAGAGCAAATCATCACAAATGTACATGCCAATAAAGAAGAGACCAATACCACAACCAACAAAGAAACCACTAACAAAGACCTACGAGAAACACCAAACACAGCAATCATGCACATAACCACCGTTGTCTATAAATGTGTAACACTATTATTGCGTATTTAATCTTTGTACAGATAGAATCGAAAAGGCTTTTCATTTACTCGAATATGTCAAGTCCTTAACGTGTCCTAAGTGGCAAACAGAGTTTACCACCAGTGTATGATCAGGAATAATTGTTATAGAGGGCCAATACATTTTATGTCAGAGGAAGCATCATCTGTTGAGTAGGCTATTTTTTTGATAATTTCTGTGTTTAAACCAGTCACGTCTAGGGCGTCGGGTATATCTGATAGCGGTTTTAACACAAATATTCTTTGTGTGTATTCTTTATGGGGCAAAGTTAATTCGTGTGTATTTATCAGGCAGCCTTCATAGGCTATTATGTCGATGTCTATAATTCTGGGGCCCCATTTGAAAGTTTTTTTTCGTCCTAGGGTATTTTCAATATCGTTAATTTTTAGGAGTAATTCAAAGGGATTTAATGTTGTTTTAACAAGAATTGCAGCGTTATAAAATTTTTCTTGCTCAACATAACCTACGGGGGCGGTTTCGTATAATTTAGATTTATTTAATACCGTTATATTGGCTGTGTTGGATAATGTTTCTATTGTTTTTTGGATATTTTGTTTTCTGTTACCAATGTTTGATCCAAAAGCCAGTACTGCCTTATAGCCTTCGTTTATGTTCATGTCTGTTGTTGTATCTGTATCTGTGTTAGGGGTGGTTTTTATGTTTGGTTTTGTGTCTGAGTTTTGTGTTGATATATCGTTTCTGTTTTTTTCTATTTCCACACCGGTATAAGCAATTTGTCCGTTTAAGGGTGGCTTGTTTTTCATGACTTGAAGTTTAATGTTTAGTATGCGTGCATCATACGAAAAAGTTTTTTCTATAATTACATAAGAGAGTCGTTCAATTAGCATGAAGCTTTGTGTTTCAATAACTGTTTTTATTATATCGTAAATGTCAGCGTAATTGACTGTGTCTTGTAAATTGTCACTAAAGTAAGATTTTTCATTATCTACCCATATTTCCATATTTACAGTGAATTGTTGAGGAGAGTTTCTTTCAGATTCCAGAACACCATGCGTTCCCCATACTTTTACGCCTTCAATTAAGATTTTATCCATAGACACCGTCATCGTTAACAGTTAGTTTATAAACCCCTGACCATTGCGTCACTCATTTTTGCAACTTTATACATCTCTTTTACGTCATGGACTCTTATAAAATCAATTCCTTTAGCGATACCAAGGGTAACAGTAGCCGCAGTGCCCTCAATGCGCTCATTTACAGGAAGTTCAAGAACTTTACCTATCATAGATTTCCTTGAAGTCCCCAACAACATAGGATATTTAAGGCATTTAAATTCATCTAACCGACGCATAATCTCCAAATTTTGCTCCAACGTTTTACCAAAACCTATACCGGGATCCAAAAGAATATTTTCATGTTTTAACCCAGAACATGTAGCTATATCAACACTTTTTCGCAAAGACGCTATAACGCAATTAAGAACATCCCCCTGAATAGGTTCAGTGGTGTTGTGCATAGCAATTACACCAGCACCATGTGAAGCGGCTAAATTGGCAATTTTAGGTTCTTTTATCAATCCATTAACATCATTAATTATATGAGCACCTATTTTGAGCACATTTTCGGCCACAGATAATTTTGAAGTATCAACAGAAATGGGCACATCAAGCGTTTTAACAAGCTTTTCAACAACACCAAGAACTCGAGCTAATTCTTCTTTGTCATCCACAACGGTATATCCAGGTCTTGTAGATTCTCCCCCAACATCAATTATATCAGCACCGTCAGCAACCATTTTTTCTGCTTTACGACAAGCAAAATCAATAATTGAATCCTTATCCCTTACAGATAACTTGTCAGGCAGCTCACATGACTTATCGCAGAGCACTTCTTTTGATGCCGTGTTTGATACTTCTGCAAGAAGACCATCACCAGAAAAAGAGTCCGCCGTAACATTCAAAATACCCATAATATAAGTTTTTTTGCCAATTTCAAACTTGTACTTTCCACAACAATAATAAGATGATCTGCTTTTTTCAAAAGACGACACAGTAGGGCACCTCTATTTGCATGTTTCTCCCCGTAGGACACCTATTAAATGCTAACCACATTTTTGCGTTAACCATGATTACCGCCCTGGGCAGCCAAAATATCGCTCTCGCTAATATCACCTTTTATACAAGTAGTAACAGTTTTAGCTCCAGGCTTTTTTACACCCCTCATGGTCATGCATAAATGTTCCGCTTCAACACAAACATACACACCTTTAGGTGCAATAATCTCCAGTATAGTTTCAGCTAACTGGGCAGTGAGTCTTTCCTGCAATTGCGGTCTGCCAGAAATTATGTCAATTATACGAGCTACCTTACTAAGACCCAATATTCGTCCACCATCAGGCCTATATGCTATACACGCTTTTCCAGTAAAAGGCACTAGATGGTGCTCACATATAGAGTGAAAAGGAACATCCTTTACAACAACAAACCCACTACTCTCAGGTTCATAAAAGATTTTAACACAATCTTTTGGATCGGCATGTAAACCAGCAAATACTTCCGCATACATGTCAGCCACCCGTGAAGGCGTCTCAATTAGCCCTTCTCTACCAGGATTTTCACCAATGGCATACAAAATTTCCCTTATTGCATCCTCGATTCTCTTTTTATCAATCATCTGCTCACGCCTTGTTTTAAACTTTAATGCTTTATTAATGATTTTACTTAAAGATAACTGAAGATACCAAACATTTCAATAAACAAAAAATATAATTAATTAAAAAATTGTGACAGCAAAACCATGCATAGCTCAACAATACAACACTTCACAGTCTATGAAGAACATTTTAGGCCTCACGCAAATATCGCTCAAACACTACCATTGATTGACAACTTAGGCGATTGGTGGCCGCAGGCTGAGCTAGTCGACCGAAGTCTTCTAGCTTACACCCCGGCTCCATCAAACCCATCTTTTATGGGTGCCTTCGTCCAGTGAAACTGGAATGGCTGCCTCTTTTCGGGAGAGGCTTCGAGCTTAGATGCTTTCAGCTCTTATCCACAACAGCGTGGCTGCCCGGCGACTGCCTTATCAGACAACCGGTTAACTAGAGGCTACAGCGTCCCGTTCCTCTCGTACTAGGGACCCTTTCCCCTCAGGCAGCCAACACTCCCAGCAGATAAAGTCCGACCTGTCTCACGACGGTCTAAACCCAGCTCACGTTCCCTTTTAATAGGCGAGCAGCCTCACCCTTGGTCCCTTATGCAGGACCAGGATAGGAAGAGCCGACATCGAGGTACCAAGCCGCGGGGTCGATGGGGACTCTCGCCCGCGACGAGCCTGTTATCCCTAGGGTAATTTTTCTGACACATCCAGCCCCCACCAAAGGGGAGCATGGATGATCGCTAAGCCCGGATTTCTCCTCTGCATCCCTTACTGTTTGGGATACAGTCAGGCTGGCTTTTGCCCTTGCACTCTACGGAGGGTTTCTGTCCCCCCTGAGCCAACCTTAGGGCGCCCTTGATATCTTTTCAAGGGCGTGCCGCCCCAGCCGAACTGCCCACCTACCGTTGTTCCAGTCCGCAAGGGGCCGGTAAGAAACACGGTTACAGAAAGTCGGTGTTCCATTATTGCCTCCCCCACGTCCCGGAGAACGCAGGATCGACGGCTCCCGACTACGCTCTGCATCCATAACCGTATTCCAGCGGCAGGCTGCAGTAAAACTCCACAGGGACTTCTTTTCCCGCTGGGAGATCGTGGACTGTTCGTCCACGTTATGTGGTTTCACCGGGTACTACGCGGGGACAGTGGGGCCCTCGTTGATCCATTCATGCACGTCGGAACTTACCCGACAAGGCATTTGGCTACCTTGAGAGAGTCAGAGTTACTCCCGGCGTTTGCAGGCCCTTAGCCCAGTTGGACCCAGGTTTCAGGTACCTGTACTGGCCAGGATTCAGAAGCCGTTCACAAGCTTTCGCTCTTGCGGCTTCCTGTGTTTTTATTAAACAGTCGAGACCCCTTTGACACTGCGACCTGCTCTCTAAGCACTAGGCTGAAAGAGCAGGCACCCCTTATACCAAAGGTACGGGGCTAATTTGCCGAGTTCCCTCGCATTAGTGTATACCCGACACGCCTTAGGTTTCTCGCCTAGGGACACCTGTGTCGGTTCTAGGTACGATCATAGAGGATCCTTCTTAGTGCGTTTTTCAGTGGCTCCAGGGATCAACTGAACCTCCCTAAACGGGTGGCTATTCCCAAGTTCACCTGGTTCTCGCCATTACGGCACTCCCCAGGTTTATAAGGTTAAACAAGGCGAAGACCTTGCTCAATTTACCCCAAAGCGTCAACACTAAACTTGCGTTACCGCACGTACCTCTATGGTTCCGGAATTTTAGCCGGATTCCCTTTTTCGACATAATCGGTTAAGTTATGCCTTAGGATCGACTTACCCCCGGCTGACGATCGTTGCCGGGGAACCCTGGCCCCTTCGGCGGAGAAGATTCTCACTTCTCTTTGCTGTTACTACCACCGGGATCCGCAATCCTAATCGGTCCACTGGACCTCACAGCCCAGCTTCTGCCCAACTAGGACGCCTTCCTACCAGCGCAGCCAAAGCTGCGTTCTAAGGTATCGGTAGCTGGCTTAGCCCCGTCAATTTTCGAGGCCGTCAGCCTCGGCGGGTGAGCTGTTACGCTTTCTTTGAAGGATAGCTGCTTCTAAGCTTACCTCCCCGCTGTCTGAGGCTGACGACGCTCTTTGGTTTGACATTTAGCCAGCATTTGGGGACCTTAACCTTAGTCTGGGTTGTCCCCCTCTCGGTCGTGGAGCTTACCCCCACTAACCCGTCTCCTGAGGTCTTAAGTGCGGGTGGATTCGTAGTTTGAAAGGAAAGTGGACTCTTTCGAATCCTTGTTTCCCAATCAGTGCTCTACCCCACCAGCTGCCTCGCTCAGGACTGGGCTCAGGCCCACTTCGGAAGGAACTAGCTATCACCAGACTAGATTGGTCTTTAGCCCCTAGCCCCAGGTCTGGGGAACGAATTGCACGTCAGAACCCTTTCGAGCCTCCACTAGGCTTTCGCCTAGCTTCGCCCTGCCCAGGGCTAGATCGTCTGGTTTCTAGTATGTATTGCTATGACTCCAGGCATTTTCAGACCTTGCGCCTCGCTCCTTACGGAGTTGCGCGCGTATTGGTTTCCCTATGCTTACGGACTTTAAATCCTTAGGCTTGCCATAGCAATAAACTCCCCGGCCCGTGTTTCTAGACGGAACGTGTAACCCTGATCGCCTCTCCTCGTACTGCCGCTTTACAACGGTTTCCTTTAGAAAGGGTCTACTCTTTTGGGCCACACACGTCTGTTACTGTCTGGTTTCAGGCACTTTTCACCCCCATTTCGGGGTACTTTTCAGTTTTCCGTCACCGTACTAGTGCACTATCGGTCTTGAGTCGTATTTAGTCTTGGAAGTTGGTGACTCCCAACTTTCTGTACCCAAGCCAGGGTACAGTAGTCTGGAACACCGAACATAATTCATGCTGGTTTGCGCTTACGGGGCTATCACCCTCTGTGGCAGGCCTTTTCAGGCCATTTCAACTTTACCAGTGCAGAAGAATCCGGGTCCGTAACCCCACATCTCCCGCAAGTTTCCCTGCGGGATTCGGTTTGGACTCTTCCCATTTCGCTCGCTGCTAATAAGGGAATCTCTATTGGTTTCTTTTCCTTCCCCTACTAAGATGCTTCCGTTCGGGGAGTTCCCGTTCCGTAAAGGAACATTACTAGGAAGTCCCATTCAGGTATCCTCGGTTCTAAAGCTGCTTGCGCTTACCCGAGGCGGTATCGCGGCTTGCCGCGCCCTTCTTCGGCTCTCAAGCCGAGCCATCCTCCAGACAGCGTAACATGTTCAGGCCAATGGTAGTGTTTGTTTGGCGTTTGGTGAAAACCTAATTGTTTTCTCCACATACTTACTAATATTACATTTTGTTGTGTTGCGCGTCGTATTGTTGACCTATGCATGGTGTCATCGTGAGCATACACACTTTCGACATATGTGGGCTCTTGTCACACCCTTCACTCCACACCTATTAGATGGAGAGTTGCATCTATTAATTAGCAAACTATGGTTCACCCATAATTGCTGAATTGCATTAGAAGCGGCTATCAACAATATAAGGGTATCGTTCCAGATATCGGTGTTTCTTGACAAAACAATTTATGACCTCCAAAGCCTCAATCAAACCATTAATTGACACTTTACACCACACACAAGGAAAAACTACCTAATTTTAGCTATAGCATAACAAAGAACAAAGCGCCTTCGGCGCGAATTAACTAGACACTACCAATTTGCATAATCATCAGTATCCCCTTCAACATAAACCAAACCACCCCCTTCATCAGACCCAGACACACCAACA
>JAITCR010000203.1 GCA_031282985.1 Nitrososphaerota archaeon
TTGGGTCTCGACAGTGCAACATCTTTTCTACTTCATCGATTTTGTACTGTGAGAAATTTGGGTTCATAATTTTGAACTGCTCCCAGTTTTGTGTGAGCGACAGAATGTTTTTGATGGTGATTTTGAAGGTCGCTGCCCTTCAAAAAGAAGGGCAGCTCAATTATATAAATGCGTTAACAATCAATTATATAAATGCGTTAACAATCAATTATATAAATGCGTTAACAAACAATTATATAAATGCGTTAACAATATATAAATGCGTTAACAATTAACAATCAATTATATAAATGCGTTAACAAGAACATATCGCCAAAATCCAACAAATTATTCCTAAGTTTATAATCCTCATAAACACTATAAACCCTTAAAACATCCCGCAAACACTTCAAAGCCTCCAAAGCAACCTCATCCAAAGAACCCTTTTCACGTTCCGCAATACATAACTGCAAATCCTCAGGAAAAATAAACTCATCCTTACAACGAGAAATAAACCGCTTAATTTCCTCAGCCAATGTATAAGGCTCATCATTAAACTCCAAATACTCAATACCAAAACTGTTAATATTCTTCGTAAAATAAACCAACTGAGCAGTATCCGTAATAATCCTAAAATTAGCATTCAACTTTGTACTAAGAATATTATCTTGTATAATCTGATTACAAAAAGAATGAAAAGTAGAAACATTCAAATCCTCAGAAACACCAACCAACCCAACCACCCTAGCTCGCAACTCCTCCGCAGCCTTCTGATTAAAAGTCAAAGCCAAAACACTCTCAGGCCGCACACCCTTCTCCTGTATTAAAAACGCAATTTTACTCGCCACAGTCAAAGTTTTCCCAGAACCCGCACCCGCAATAATCAAAAGAGGACAAACAACCTCCCTTACCGCCTCAGCTTGCTGAAAATTTAAACTACTAAAAAGATCTGAAACCGACTTTTGTAACGAAGAACTTGATTGCTGCATGAAAAATGATAAACAATTAGCTTTTTAACTCTTCCCATTACCATAAACAACCATAACTTCAAAAAACAATTTTTGCTTAACAAAAAGGTTAAAACAGCAAAAACATAAAACAATACATATATCTACAAACGCCATATATTTCGACCATTAGAATTACTACATAATCAAAGATAGTATTCTTGTACATACGATGGAGGCGTAATTGATGAAATTATATTTAAAACAAAAAGTACTCTCATGGCGCAACAGATTTTACGTAAAAGACGAAAACGGTAATGACCGATTTGCTGCGGAAGGCGAAATATTCACTTGGGGAAAAAAACTTCACATCTATGACACAAACGGTAACGAAGTTGCATTCATACGACAAAAAGTGTGGGCATTGTTACCCCGTTATTATGTTGAAATCAACGGACGTGTTGTATGTGAAATCGTCAAAGAGCTTACACTTTTCAAACCAAAATACCGTTTAGAAGGAAAATCTTGGCGACTTGAAGGTGACTTTTGGGCACATGAATACTCATTAACCAATAGAAGCCAGCGAATTATGCATTTATCTAAAAAATGGTTCACCTGGGGCGACAGCTACGAGCTTGACATTACCAATCCACAAGACGAACTTTTATGTCTGTGTATAGCTTTAGTAGTAGATTGCGCCTTAGCCGCACAATCTAACGATAGCAATACCTAATTATCATTAATTGTCATAATAGAGTGGTGTTAGTTTGGTTTTGGTTGTTGCTGTGGTTGGGAGGAGTGGTTCAGGGAAAACTGTGGTGATTGAGTATTTGGTTGGTCAGTTTTCTGCTGAAGGTTATAGTGTTGGTGCTGTTAAGCATGTGCATCATAAGGGTTTTACTATGGATGCTGAGGGTAAGAATACTTGGCGTTATGCTCAAGCGGGGGCTAGGGTGATTGCTGCGATTTCTCCTGATGAGGTAGCGATTATTAGAAAAATTGTGCATGATGTAGGTAGTTTTGATAGGGTTATTGGGACTTTGAAGAAGAAGGAGGAGGGTTTGGATATTATTTTTGTTGAAGGTTATCATGAGTTAGTTGCTAAAAGAGTGGATGTGGTAAAAATTGTTGTGGCAAAGGATGAGGATGTTTTGCAGGATACGTTGTGTGGTATTGTTGAGCCGGTTATTGCTCTTTCAGGGTTAATTGCTGAAAACTCAAGCACAGCGTTTATTCAAGGTTATCCTGTTATTGAGGTTCCTAAAGAGGGGAAAAAGCTTGTTGAGTTAATTAAACGTCAGTTAGTTATTCAAAAAGGGTCTGGCGACTAATATGGTTAGACGGGTTGCGTTTGTGCTTGCGGGTGGTAAGGCATGCAGGTTTCAAATGCCCTTGCAGGGTTGGCAGGATAAATGTTTAGCTTTGTTTGAGGGTAAACCGTTTTTGGTTCATGCTATAGAAAATGCATCCTGTGTTGTAGATGAGGTTATTGTCTGTATTAATGATGACGCGGAGCGTAGAGGTATATATTTGGAGGTTTTAGAGAAGCATCATTTGAATGCTAGAATTGTTGTTGATGAAAAAGCAGATGTGGGGGGGCCTATGCGGGCTATTTTTACGGGTTTAAGGGCGGTTCAAGCAGATTTTTGTTTGACCATTCCTTGTGATATGCCTTTTGTTAAACCAAAAATTGTTGGTTATCTTTTCAGCATATCAGAAGACTTTGAGGTGGTTATGCCCATGTGGCCTAATGGTAAATTGGAAACGCTTTTTATGGTTCTTAAACGTTCAATTATTCTGGAAATTGTGCAGACTTTGTGTCAACTTGGGCGCTCACATGTTGACGATATACCGCGTGCGGCAGCTAAAACGTTGTTGCTCTCACCCGTTAAAGACCTGAAAACTTTGGATCCTGAACTTAAAAGTTTCATAAACATTAACACATTAGATGATTTAAAAAAACTGCAACCCCGCAATATACAAGGCCCCGTCAAAGAAAACATACAACTCTGTCAAGAAGGCGTGATAACCACTAATTTACAACTCATGCACAAAGCTGCTAAAATGAGCCAAAGCGACAATTTTGTAGGGGCACAAGAAAAATTTGATACATGCAAAAAACACTTTGAAACCTACAACAATTTCTTCTGGACCGCCTTAGCATGTGAGGGCAAAGGAGCATTTTTTGATGCAGCAAACAATTATGATAATGAAGCAAAAATTTATGAAAAAAACAATTGCACACGACTATTAGAACGCGCCTTAGCGGACAAAGCCTTATGTGAAACCCACCCCATAAATACAAAAACAGATAGTGTAAAGAAATCTTGACTAAACTTAGTCAATAACTTAGGTGTGCACAATTAAATTTTTATCTTTTGTTTGTTACTGTTTATTTTGGGCAAGTTTATGGGCCTAGTACGTATGTGCTATTGAGGTGTGTTTTACTACTTCAAGATACTCTATCACCACGCTCGTTGTATTAGCCCCAGTACTTACTTATCATTTTTAGACTTTTACCACCAACAAGTAAGACCTTACTGCTCCAATAGACTTCTTGCGAAACTATCTATTTTTTGAAAAAATTAAACACCTAAATCAGGTTAAACTTTAAGTCCAAACATTCTTTTGACGGGATAACAATTCAAACCTTTACGCAATTCTTAGTTTCGCAAGAGGTCTAATGTTATAACATATCAAAGGCAACCTCCGAAAACTCATTTTTTGTATTTCAGAAGTGATAACAACAAAATACCCCACCCATAGAATAGAAAAACCTAATTTTTAGAAAAACAAAACACCAAAAATTTACCAAA
>JAITCR010000080.1 GCA_031282985.1 Nitrososphaerota archaeon
TTAATATGTTCTGATTGAGAAAAACGTGTTTTTTGTTGTTAATTGCATGTTTTTGGCAAAAACCCAACCTTAACTGGCCGCTATTTACCACCAAAAACTAAATTACGCCTAAGATCTATAGTAAATATAGGGAGATTATTTGTTGTTTGTGAAGAATTGGTAAACTGAATATCCAGTATAAATGCTGTATGATAAAAGTAGTTTTGAAATCAAACGTGGATTACCTAATAGTAATGATTCGATAACCAAGTTTAAACTACCTTTAAAGGTCCACACTGAATTAGATCTGAAATGAATACAAAACGGGTCATAACAAGCAACAGAGGTGTAGCCTTTTTTAGTTATGTATTCTTTGATGTATGCGTCTTCGAAAACATGCAGTTTGTTTGGGATTTGAATGTCTTTTACAAGCTCTGATCGTATTAGTGTGTCGTGTGTGCCGCCGCGTATTTCGAAAATTTTTCGGGTAATTATCAGGAATAGTTTTAACATTTTAGGATTTTTTAGTGTTGACCATACTTCTATACCCCAGATAGCGCCAACATGTGGTTTAATGTTTTTTGTGGCTTTTTTAAACCAGTCATGGCAGAGAACGACATCGCTATCTATGAACATGAACCATTCAGTTTGCACAGCCATTATGCCTTTTTGGCGAGCTGAAGCGCGAGTGCCGTGGTCAAAAATTATGTCTACGTTATGATGTATCTGGTCATATGTTTCCACTATTGCAAGGGTATCATCAGTTGAATAGCCATCAACAACAATTAATCGGTGAACTGGAACGTTTTGGTATAGCGCGTTTAGGCATTTAGATAGCACTTGTGCACTATTCTTTGTTAGCAGAATTACGTCTATTGAATCCACCATTTATCAATCTTCTCTGTTTCAGTGTAACTTACACTTGCGCCTATAAGGTTTAGCTGAGAACCTGTATTCAGTAATTATGAACACCATTGTTACAGCGATTTTCCGTTAGTCACCGTTGTCGTTGGCTTAAATAGCGATGGTTATTTGCGCTTTCTACCATGACTAACGAAAATTTTGGCTCACCCCAGCAGAATTTCGCTTACTGAATACAGGTTCTGAAAAACATTTTTGGTAGCATAGAAATAATATTCAGGTGCATTAAACACGTGAAGTTTAATAATGGTTTTATAGTTCAGACTTGATTAAGTGTGATATTAAATTTGGCAGTTGGCGACTCTTTTGGTTATGGGAGTAAAAAAGGCAGCAACTATAGCAGCGCGTTCACTTATTCACGGTAGACCACATCATGCACAGTGGTTTATTACAAGGAAATGTAATTACAAATGTTTGGACTGCAACATTTGGAAAGAGCAAGATGAAAATGAGATGTCAACTGAGGAAATTAAACGTGGTATGGATGTTCTTAGAGATGCGGGTATAGTTGAACTTGTTTTATCTGGTGGTAATCCGTTATTGAGAGATGATATTGGAGAAATAATTGATTATGCTACTGAGCGATTTGTGATCACGGTTTATGATAATGGTAGTTTGGCAGAAAAAAAGATTGATCTCTTAAGAAATGTTGATTTTGTTGCTTTGTCTATTGATAGTTTAGATGAGGAAAAACAGAATTTTATAAAGAATGTTTCTGGTGCATGGAAGAGTGCTATGCAAGCGGTTGAAGTTTTGCAGAAAGAGGGCATAAAAGTAAGTGTTGCTCCAACGATTTCTCAGATGAATCTTTACGAAATTGTAAATTTAACCAATTATTTTACGAATAAGGGTATTCCTGTTTGGTATGGTCTTTACTCATATGATAAGCCAGAAAGCTCTAACCAATTGTTTCGTATCGGCAGTCCTAATGATGAATTTATAATAACTGATAAAGAGGCAATGGTTAAACTCTGTGACACTTTAATGGAAATGAAGAAAATTAACAAACAAATTTTAATGACAGATAAGCTTCTGAAAATTTTGAGGAGCTTTTATGCAGAAGGAAAAAGGACATGGAATTGCAAGGCGCTTCAAAGCTTTCTAGTTGTAGATCATTTGGGTAGAGTTGCAGGGTGTCATAATCAAACTTTTGCAGGTTCAATTTTTGATTTGCCTAAAAATTGGAAAAACGAAAAATTCAACACCCAAAGAGAACAATACAAAACCTGCACTCAATGCATGTATCTATGCTACGTATTTTACTCAATTTACGGATCACCCTCAGGACACCTTTCACTAGCTAGAGAACAATGGAAAAACGCATCTCTACTATTGAAAAAATAGATAGTTTCGCAAGAGATCTACTATTGCGCCTTTATCAAAAATTAACTGCAACACCCCTTAACCTTATGCACCAACAAATTATCCATAACCACAACATCACCCAACTTAAGTCAGCACAAGATAACCCCGCAAATAAACCTCAAAACCCTCCCTATTCAAGGTTCCCTTAAATGGCACAGTCGCCTCAAAACCCTCTTTACTAAGAGTTAAAATTATTGACGTACGCACAAAGCGCGCATCAGAAACATAATCATATGCTCTCTTGGAGTGCTCACCAACCATAAAGGGGAGTTATTGTAGTGTTTATGCTACTTTCTAAAAATCTTGGTTTAGAGGGGTCTAACTTTTTTTGTGTTTCTTTCCAAGTGTTTCTTGTTGTTAACGCATTTATATAATTGAGCTGCCCTTCTTTTTGAAGGGCAGCGACCTTCAAAATTGCCATCAAAAACATTCTGTCGCTTACACAGAATTGGGAGCAGCTCAAAGCCATGAACCCAAACCTCTCACAGTACAAAATCGACGAAGTAGAAAAGATGCTTCACTGTCGAGACCCAAAATATGGCTTTTTATAGTGGAATAGTTTAAAATCTGCACCTTCTAAAGCAGATGCACGCTG
>JAITCR010000109.1 GCA_031282985.1 Nitrososphaerota archaeon
TTATTTTCCAGGCCAGTTTTGTGTTTTTTTAAAATCGCCGTAACGGTATCTTTAGAAATGCCCGGTATGTGTCCTGTGGCTCGTGTTCCAGTACCGTCTGCAGTCATTTTTAGAATTTGATTTCGTATGTCAGGTTGGTAGGTTTTGTTTGTGTAGGTTTCTGTAAAGTTTTTGTGTGTGCAGGTTTGTTGTTGCAGTTGTAGACTTGATTGCCTGCTTTGCTGTGGCCGTTTTTTGATATTTTATCGTTGCTACAGTAGGGGCATTTTATTGGGGTTTTTGATGTCATAAGTGTTAACTCGTACAATGATATGCATGCACCACCCAAACTAAAATACTTTATGACACCACCCAACTGTTGGGACAAAGAGGATCAGACGTTAGTCTTTATTATTTTTGTATTCTCAAACTGAACAAATGCGCTACCAAATGGTCAATTAGATGTATAAAAACACAAAAACTATACAGCTACACCAATAAAACTGCCAAGATAATAATTAAGACTAACGTCTACTAAAGTCTGGTTTCTGCTTCCGCATCTATAACATCAAGAAGCTTAATTACAGCCTTGCCTTTTTCTTCTTTTTCTTCATAAGTAATCGTAGCTTTTTCGGGGCAAATATCGTCAACTATTATCCCTATATCTTCATCCAAAATTACAGGGTAAACTCCACAACCTGATGGCTTATCAGGATAAATACTGCATTGATGTTCTTCTAAATTATAAAAGACACAATAACCATTGTAGTTTTTAAGTTGAGCATAACCCTCTTTGCTGATTTTTATGAAATATTTTTTATGAAACCCCTTTTTCTCTATTCGCTTGATGTCCTCTTTTGACAGCAACATTTCTGTTTCAGTACAACAAATTCCGCAATGAGAGCAACGCATAAGTCTAATTTCCTATGATGCTATTTTAGTTTTTATCTAACACGGCTATTCAGTTTTTGTGTAAATAGAACACTTTGGTTAAGCAACTCAGCATATGCAATGTTTCTTAAAGGAATTTTTTCACTGCTACGGTTTCTAAGTGAGGTATATTCCAGCAGGTTTGTTTTACCCAATTCAGTTTTTTTGATGGCCATCAATTGAACATTTACTATTACAGCACCATCTTTTAGATGCAAATTAACATTTTTTCCTATGTAAGATTTTGCACTGTTTAAACAGAAATTTTCCATATAAATCACCATTCATCATCTTGGACGGCTATTTTACTCCAACATTGCTCACAAATTGGAATGATTTCGCCTTTGAATTGTATGTATAGTTTGATTTGTTCTCCATGGCACGTGTTTTTCCAAGGATTTTGACAATGTTCAACGTTGTGTTCCATGATTTGTTCCTCAAAAAGCCTATTGCACCTGTTTTACTTTTAAACGGACTGTTTAAACGGTTAATTAAAACAGAGGAGGGCTTAGTTAAAATAAAACTGTACACATACACACAACGGCCATTTTTGAATGCAAATTAAGAGCCTGTCCTCAATAAATTTTAAAGCTACTGTGTAGTTTGTTGCTATGTTGGAGTTTTGATTGTTGAGGTATGATGAGGGTGATTTAACTGGGTAGTGTCATAAGTTAAGTGGTGATATGATGTTTTGTGATTAGGTTCAAAGTTGATGGTTGGTGTATGATGGTTTTTGGTGTAAGATGAGCTTTTGGGCAGCAAAAATTTTCCGATTTAACAAACCGCCCTCGTTAAAATACTTCAGGACATTACCTACTAGAGGTGGGTAGCGACTACATTTTTATATGCCAACGTAGCGTGCCAGTAAAGTTTAAGTTGTGTATACGTTTGAGTGTACGCCTGAAAAAAATACCTGTTCAAAATAATCGTTAATAAAATAAAGATGGCGAGTGAAATTTAGAGAGTTTAATGAATCATACTAGAGATACGACGCTAATTGAAGCGTTTATTTAAAATATCTCTCTATTAATCCCTTGAAGGCCTTGCCATGTCGGGCTTCATCGCGAGCCATTTCATGCACGGTATCATGAATTGCATCTAGATTTAACTCTTTAGCGCGTTTGGCCAGTTCAAACTTTCCAGCAGTTGCACCGTTCTCAGCTTCCACCCGTCTTGTAAGGTTTTCTTTAGTACTGTCAGATAGCACCTCACCTAATAGTTCAGCAAACTTGGCAGCATGATCAGCTTCTTCATATGCAGCTTTTTCCCAATACAAACCAATCTCAGGATACCCCTCACGATGAGCAACACGAGCCATAGCCAAATACATGCCAACTTCAGTACATTCGCCGTTAAAGTTCATGCGCAAACCGTCAATAATCTCTTGAGGGACACCTTTTGCAATACCGACTGTATGCTCAGCAGCCCATGCCATATCTTTGTTCTGTTCCTTGAATTTTTCAGAAGGCGCATTACATTGGGGACACTTTACAGGGGGAACATCCCCTTCATGGGCATAACCACATATAAGACAAACAAATTTTTTCATGATTCTCTTCTCCATTTATGATTTTCGTTTACTTTTATTGCTGAGGAAATGAATGTTTATTGAAGTTTAAATTTGTTTTTATGTGCTCTGCAAATTGGGTAGGTATAATCGTTAAGTTGCTCAAACTTGTCTGTGCTGTTAGGGTATTCGCAACCACACACATAGACTTTTTTTTAGCACCACTTGTCTTTCTGGCTCATTCACATGCGTTGAAGCATTTTTTGGTGTCTTTCCCTTTATGAAACTACGCAAATTTTCACTAGACTTCTTGCATAACTATGGAAAGCAAGATTGGTGTCTTGTTGGTATGTTTTTGTGATAGTTGATAAAGTTTGAAAATATTAAGGATTATCATGATGAAGAGTTTCGTCGGATAACCGGAGTTAAACGTACAACATTTGAAAAAATGGCAGTGTCCTAATATAGATTCGTTTATATGGTGCTTGATGTTAAAATAGCGGCATGACGCGCCCAAAAGACACTAACACACTGCAATGCCAAAACTTCCGATGCAAATACTGCCAAAAAGAAACAAACAAAAACACCATCAAACACGGAAAAACCGCGCAGAACACCAAGTCTACAAATGCCTCCACTGTAACAAATACTTCACATAAACCAAAAACACAACCCTATACAAAAAAACACCTAACCGAACAACAAATAGCCAACATATGTAAACACCTAGTCGAGAAAAATGGCATAAGAAGCATAGAACGCCTAACCGGACACCACCAAGACACCATAGGTACTGTGTTATAGAAAGGGGTATAAACTAACTTCGGCGTATGCGCCAAAGCTCTACAGACTTTATTCTGATACGAAAATAGAAATTTTCATAGGAGTGTAGCAAAGTGTCTGCACTCCGACTTTTAGTCATATTTGCCACTGCCGAGAGTGTCAAGCACTCTTTGCAGTGGCATTTTTATGTTCTGTTAAAATCAACGGCGGGACATGACCGCCATAAACGAACGGTTTCAGGCGGTCATGTAACAGGAAGTGCGCACTTATACAATTACTGCGTAATTGTTCATACGGACAAGCTGTATCGCGTATTCTGTTACAACGGTATTTGTGCAGAGGGGGTGCGTGTGTAGTGGCGATTTATCACCTAAGCGCACAGATGATAAGCCGCGGGTCGGGACGCTCTGCCGTTGGCGCGGCGGCGTACCGTTCGGGCGAAAAATTACGCTCCCACTCGGTAGGCACAGTGGCATACAGAGCAGGCGAGGAAATCCGCGATGATGACGGCGAAATTGTTCACGATTACACAAAACGAAACGGCGTTGTACATAAAGAAATAATCCTTCCCGATGGTGCGCCCAAGGAATACAAAGACCGCCAAACCCTATGGAACGCCGTAGAAAAACGCGAAAAACGGCACGATGCCCAGCTTGCGCGGGAAATAAATGTCGCGTTGGCAATAGGATCTAAGTTAGAGGAACAAAAGGCACTTTTGCGCGAGTACATTAAGGAAAAATTTGTTGACAAAGGCATGATTGCTGACTTTGCCATACACCACACAAGAGCCGAAAACCCCCACGCGCACATCATGTTGACCACCCGCACCGTTACACCTGAAGGGTTCGGTAATAAAAACCGCGAGTGGAACAGCAGGCAAATTTTGGTAGAATGGCGCTAAAACTGGGCGGAAATCAATAACCGTATGCTTGAACAAAAAGGGCTCGAGGAACGTATCGACCACCGCACCCTAAAAGCACAGGGCATAGACCGCGAGCCAACCATCCACATGGGCGCAGAGGCTACAGCCCTTGAACGGCGCGGCATACGCACCGAACGAGGCGATTACAACCGCGAAATACAAAAACGCAACCAAGAACGCACAGCCTTGAACGCCGCAAAAGAAAAAGTATTGTTAGAACAGCGCAAAACGGTAAAAACGGCGCAAAACAGGAAAGAAATGGGACAATATGAAATAGAAACAGGTAGTGTTCGGCATTGGTTTATGTTGTCAGGGTGCGTTTGAAGATTTTCACGTTGATACATAATCCAACGACTGTTTGTGCATTTGAAGAGACTTTGAAAAACAAAGGTTTTTCTTG
>JAITCR010000125.1 GCA_031282985.1 Nitrososphaerota archaeon
ATTATTATCTTGACAGTTTTATTGGTGTAGCTGTGTAGTTTTTGTGTTTTTATACATCTAATTTGACCATTTGGTAGCGCATTCGTTCAGTTTGAGAATACAAAAATAATAAAGACTAAAGTCTAATCTTTGATACCATACAAACACTAACCTGATCGATAATAACCAGACACTCACACATTAAAATACTTTATGACATGACCAGCGTTTTAAGATTTTAAAGTACACGCATAGGAATAAGCGGAAAAGACCTGGTTTGCGTGTATCTTTGATTTGTAGAATATGCAACTATGAGAAGAGCACAACGAAAATATTCAACCCGATATATCAACACACAATCAAGGAGGCAACTAGTTTCCGAACAGGTCCATTAATTTGCTTTTAGATTATTTTCTGATTAAAGTGTCACTTGAGTTTAAAACAATGTTTCTAAAACATAAAAAATGACCATACCCATCATCTAAGCATTAACAGGTATATTTACTAAAATGTGGTATATCTATGAGAGCGAGGCATGTTTGACTCCGTCACAAAATGCTTTGCCAACTATAGTGCCAGGCAGGCGATAGCTTGAGTCAGCAAAGTTTAAAGTGCAAAGTCCTAGTTTTTCCGTGTCAAGTTTGCCATTTGTAAGGTATTTTTGTTCACTATAAGTGGCAACGATTTGTCCTATGAAAAGCTCATTTTTGGGTAAATCAATTACTGCAACAAGCCGACACTCCATGCAGAGAGGGCACTCTTTTATCATCGGTGCATCCGACAAACTACCGTAGAATACTTGAAAAAGGGTTGATTTATCAACATTTTCTCCTGAAACTAGACCGCAATAGTCAACTTTGTTGACTATATTTGCTGAAGGAAAATTTAAACTAAAAGTTTTCTTCTCTATAATGAACTTGTTTGAGAAACGCACCTTATTTAGGCTAAATGAAACCATAGGGGGATCAAGACTTGCTGTTGCTATGGAACTTACAGTTGTAAAATTTGGCTGGTTATCAGTTACATTTACACCAACAATACCTAGCGGCACAGGAAACATCATACCGTTTTTGCCAAGCGCAATTTTTTCCATAGACACACCATTTTAGACAGTTAAATATGAAACACAATATAGAAGTTAAGGGGCGATTTTATTAAGATTCTTTTTTCCACTCAAAAACAACATGAAAAATAGCAATTATCAAATTAATAATTACTTTGAATTTAAAGAAGATTTACAGTCTATTCAAGCTGCAAAGGTGTTATTGTTTAAATATTTCGCAGCCTCAAAGTAAAGCATGAGTTCCAGTTCAAATACCAAGCCTAAACGTATCTCAAGCACTAAAACTAAGAAAAATACAACTAAAACAACAAACACCAAAACCAAAAAAAGCACAACAACACAGAAAAAACCAACAACAACGACAAAGAAAACTAAAACCATCACCAAAAGTGTAAAAGAAAAAACTGCAGATGCAGCAGTGCAAAATAATAGTGGTGATAATGGGGTAAAGAAAGCTCTTGTTAACATTGAACAGTTTGGAAACCAAACTTTTGCTCGTGCACCCTTTAGTCAATATTATGATAATTGGTTAAATGATCTACGTCAAGTAGTAACAGATTTTGAGACAGGTTTAAATGTGAAAGTTGACAGGTCTTTCACTAAAAAATGTGAGCAAGCGTTTTTGAATATACAAACAGCATTAACTGAACAGCATGTAAAAGAATCTGCGCTATCTAAAGTTAAAAAAGATTTACAGAAAGTTAACCAAGATCTTGAAAAGATAGATGCTGACTATACCAGTAAAAAGCATGAGTTACATAACAAGCAAAATACAGGCACACAAAAATTAATACCGCAAATGAAAACACTTGAAAGCGACATGGCAATTCAAGAGAAAGTAAAGTTTGGCTTTTTCCAGTTTAGTGCTAAGAAAGAGGCGGCAAAAAAACTTGAACAGACAAAACAAGATTTAAAGGCAGTTCAAACTCAGATAGAAGTAGTTGTACAGAATTTTGCAGTAGAGCAGAGCAAATTGCATGATGAGTATATTGCCAAAAAGCAAGACCTTTCAGCTAAATCAGATACGTTGAGCAAGGAAGTAGAGCACTTGGAAGTTGATACATCCATCAAAGCACGAAAAGAAATCTGTACAAGCTTAATCAACGCAATTAATGAACTTGTTAAACGTCAAACGACTAAAGCAAGCAAATAAAAACCAATCTTTTATTTATCAGCCATTTTTACATTTAAAAGGGTCTATTCTTATCCATGAATAAGTTAAATGTATGTGTTCAGTTCTCAGGGAAGTGTTGTTTTACTATGTGTGTATACATAAACATGCATACGAGATCTTGTTTGTTGAACAGAATACCTGAAAAAATAGTTTTTGACAAAAAATAATTGTACAAGTTTGACGAACTACGCAAGTTGAATACACATGTTTTAAGAGGTTTACATTTAAAGTGACATGATCCTGTTTGTTGCAATATGTTTTTTAATGTTTTAACCTCTTGTTGTTGAGTTGTGCATGTTTATGATAGTTGAGAATTGGGTTCCAATGGACGGGGATACGTTTGTCACCTGTGATGGTTTTATAATGAACACGTTTGGTTATGAGCACCCGTGGGATCATTTGTTTGCGTTTCTCAAATACATACCCGCCAAATACAAGGACATGTTTAATGTTGAAATGCTTGAACGCACATGGCAGTATAACCATACAGAGTTGTTTCGTGCAGAGAAACTCTACACTGCAAAAAACTATCAAACATTCATTGAAGCTTTCCGTAAAAATTTTCCTGACTACCTATTCTATGATAAAAACCGTGACAAAGAAATAATTGCGGCACCATTAAATAGTATAGAAAAAGTTTTTGTGCCAAGAGATCGTTTAGCGTGGCTGCAAAGTTTGTCAATTCGTGATGAATTGCAAGATAAAGCTTTGGATCTTATATGGTTAATTAGTAAAGAATCTGAAGTGTCACTTTCAGATATGGGATTGCATGGTTCATTAGCGCTTAATATGCATGCGGCACATTCAGATATTGATTTTGTGGTGTATGGTACGGATAATTTTCGGCGTGTAGAGGCTGCTATTGAGAGACTTGTTAGTAACTCGGCGAAATTATCATATATTGTTGGTAACAGGTTAGATGCGACTCGTAAGTTTCAAGGGCGTTATCAGGGTAAAATTTACATGTATAATGCTACTCGTCAGTTTGAAGAGGTGGGCGTAAAGTTTGGTCAGTATACGTATACGCCTCTTACGTCTGTGCGTTTTCAGGCTGTTGTAGGTAGTGATAGGGAAACTATGTATAGGCCAGCAGTTTACAAGATTTCTAGCTATAAACCGTTAGATTCTGAGTCTGAAATGTCAGTTGATATGAGGCCAATACAAGTTGTGTCAAATATTGGTTGTTATCGTAATATAGCTAAGCAGGGCAGTGAGATTAAGGTTTCCGGTAAGCTTGAGAGGGTAGAGTCTGTTGTGGGTGATCAGGTTTTCTATCAGGTTGTTGTGGGAACGGCAACATCGGAGGAGGAGTATATTTGGCCGGTGAGTATTTGAGACTTTGTGATCGTGATGGTGTTCTTACGCGTGAGGGTTTGCTTTTTAGGGTTTTTGGTTATAATCATCCCTCTAAAGTGTATCTTTGTGATGTGGAATATGCTTCAGCTGAGATTTTTCAGTCCACAGATTCTAGAGCGCCAAGAGAGGGCAAGGATAGTCTTTTTTTCAAGTTTTATAATGATGAGGGTATGAAGTTTGTTGCTAAAAAGTATCCGCAGTACATGTTTTTTCATAAAATGCTAGGTTTAGAGCTTGTGGGTGTTTCTGAAGAGGATATTTTTAAAGTTCGCAAGCCTCAGGAGCGTCTTGTTGAACTGCAAAAGCAGGGTCCAACCGATGAATTGCTTGCTGCAATGGAACGCACCTTGAAAATTGCTACTGCAAATTCAGGTTTGTCAACGGGTGATTTTGGCGTTTTTGGTTCTATGTTGCATAATTTTCATCATCCTAAATACTCTGACATTGACTTTACCATTTATGGAAAAGAACAGAATGTTAAAATGTGTCAAACTCTTCAGGAGCTTTACAGGGATAAAACGTCAGGGTTAAGTAACGAGTTTACCTCTGATCAAGTTATGGACGGCAAACGGTGGTTTTTTACCAATTTTGACGTTAAAGATTTTATTTGGCATCAGTGTAGGAAGCAAATTTATGGTCTCTATGATGATAGAGCGTATAGTGGTAGGATAATTAAGGCTGAATTTGAGCCTGTTAAATCATGGAAGGGTAATGAAATAGTAAATGAGTACAATCATAGGCACTGCATTACTAGGCGGGGTTGGGTTAAAATTAAAGCTAGGGTAACGGCAGATGATGATGGCCCCTTTATTCCCTCAGTCTATGGAATTGAACCTTTAGAAGTTTTAGAAGGCCCAAGGGCTGCGGGTGAGGTTACGCGGGTGTTTTCGTATATGGAAGAGTTTCGTCAGCAGGTACATAAGGATGAGGTGGTTATTGTGGAGGGTAACTTGGAGGAGGTACAGACGCCTGAGCTGAGTGCTGAGGGTTGTTTTTATCAGGTTACTTTAACGTATTGTCCGCGTTATTATGATCAGGTTTTGAAAGTTTTGCATTAAACTGTTCCAAGGATCATGTAATCTTCGGGTTTGCTGCCTAATATTAGGCGGTAATATCTCTTGTTGTTTTTTTTGTTTATTACATGTTCTATTTTTCCTTGGGCAGTTATAGTTTCATTGTTTTCTGCTTGTTCACAGAATCTGCCGCGGAAAGAGGAGACTTCTTTTATGGGAGCCAAGTTGGGTCCTTCTATGGTTTTTACGTTTTGTAGTTGGTAACTGCATGGGGTGAAGAGTGCTTCTGTTTTGTTGTTGATTTTTGCAGTTATTTTTGCGTATCCAGCGTTGTTGTAGTATACATCGCCATAGTGTTCATGGAGTTCAGGCCAGTCTTTTACGAAGCGTACAAAATAGTCTGTGCCGTTATACATGCCTTGGAAGGCTTTTCGGTTCTCTACTTTTTGAAAATCGTTAAAGCTCATGTGAGTGTCTTTTGAGCGGAAGTCATAAAGAGCTACAAGTTCCGCCATTGTATAAGCCTTACAGTGTGGATGACCCTTCTTTAACAGATGTTGCAGGGCAGTGTATGCTTTGCGAGAGTTTTCCTCACCGTAAATTAGCAGATCAATATCAGAGGTTTCTGTTGTTAAACCGGCAAGAATAGAACCTGAAACACCAATAGCACTCAAAGAAATACCTGCAGCCGCTTGTATGTCAAGGGCAAATTGTAGGGTTTTTTCTTCTAAAACATTCTCAAACTTACTATCTTGGAGACTGTCCAATTTAGTCTGTGGCTGAAAATGTTGAATTATCTCATCTGTGGGGACTTCACAGAGGGTTTCGCCAAAGACTTCATCAAACAAGAGTAAGTGTGGCAGGTGTTCTTGTAAAAATTTGAATCGGTCACCAAGACTGTAAACTTTACTATAACGCAAATTTTTGCTGTAACGTGAACCTTTTGGGTCAGGGATGTAGCGTGGAAAAGCAACAATTTTACCTTCAGGATGAACAACACCTTTTACGTCAAAAATAACGTGGCTTTTATGCTGAATAAAGTCTCCTTCACGGGCTAACATGCCATACCTCACATTTGTGTTGTTTTTGCATAACGTTTAAACAATTCGCACCCTTCAAAATATATTATGACATCTGTGAATCAAAGCTGCCAAAAAGCAGCATATATTAGCCGATGTTTACAGTTAGCAATTTTACTTGAAGTCAGCGCTGATAAACCTGGCAACGTAAACTTCACCACAAACTTTGAAGACACCTGCAAAGAACACTTTTTAGCCTCAGCCATAGCGGCTGGACCAGCATTTCAAGAAGCCGCTAAACGAGGCATACAAATAGCAGAAGGCAAACGCGCTATTAATGAAGCGGGACTGGGGGAGCTTATTGAATTAGCAGTTAGAGAAGTTATGGAATGGCAATACGGAGGTAACACCATTTTAGGCACCATTATACTGCTTATGCCAATTAGCGTTGCAGCAGGTATGACACATACAAAAGAAGAATACTGCATAGACCTAAACATTTTACGCAACAACATAAACACCATTATCTGTGCCTCAACAGCCACAGACGCAGTACGCCTCTATGAAGCCATAGACGTGGCCATGCCAAGTGGCCTAAATAAATCCCCCGACCTAAACGTAAATGACCCCACATCAAAACAACGCCTAACAACTGAAAACGTCACCCTCTACAAAGTATTTAACATAGCCAAAGACTACGACGACATATGTAGTGAATGGATACGCAATTACCCCATAACCTTTGACGAAGCATACCCTTACCTAAATGAACAAATAACAAAAACAAACCAAAACAATGCCATCATAAACACTTTCCTAAAAATTCTCTCCGACCACCCAGACACACTCATAACCCGAAAAGCAGGAATAGAAAAAGCCAAAGAAATATCAGCAGAAGCAAAAAAAACACTACAAATAGGCGGTGCCACAACAACAGAGGGCAAAGCAGCTATAGCAAAACTAGACCACACTCTACGCAAAGACGGAAACAACTACAACCCCGGAACCACAGCCGACATCACAGCCACAACAATAGCACTCTGCACACTAAACGGATACCGACCATAACAAAGAACAAAGCGCCTCGGCGCGAATTAACTAGACACTACCAACATGCATAAGCATCATTATCATCCCTTCAACATAAACCAAACCCCACCCCCATCCGGACTAGACACACCAACAAAATCCATGACTTTACCACAATTCAGACAACAAACCACCACCCGTTCTCACACAACAGACACCCTTCACAACTAAACACAGTAAACACTTCCTAAAAATACACCCCCAAACACCTAGAATACAAACCACAATACCTAATCAACCTGAGATCCTTATCAGAGATATAGCAATATGATTTTAAATTGATGTATATCCACAATGCTTAAAATATCCTCTAATAGATCTCTTGCGAAACTAAAATAAGTTGGTATGTTGTTTGTTTTGATTTATAATGATTATGTAAAGTTTGAGACGTTGAGTGGTTATTGTGATGAAAAGTTTCGTCGGATAACAGGTGTTAAG
>JAITCR010000158.1 GCA_031282985.1 Nitrososphaerota archaeon
CTCACCCAATCATATACAGCTTTGTGTGATACTCCCACAAGTTTTGCTATAGCGCAAAAAGATAACCCGTTAACATATAGTAAAATGGCCAATGTTTGAGTTTTGTGCTTTTTCCGCGGGTTGTTCTTGAGTGAATTGACATTTGCAGTCTTTGCATTTGTAGCGCTGTTTACCATGATGATGATGACCATTTTTTACTGAATGTTCACTTTTACACTTTGGACAACCCATAATCCAATCTCATAAACACTACACCATCATCCCAATATAAACACTCTCAATCAGGTAAATATGCAAGAAAAACCACCAACATATCTAAACTGTTAATTTGGATTTTCGCCCACCTTTCACATGTTTTTGAACATGAACTTTTGTTAACCTTTCAAGCATCAAATCAAATGTAGACTTTTTTACGCCAAAAAGTTCTTGATAATCACTTTTACGCAGGCAATCAATACGTTCTCGATTATTTATCACATCTTACCATCAAAACGCACATAATTTTCTTAATCTAAACTTTAAAACAACAACACAACATATTTAGTTTCCGAACAGGCCTATTGTTGATGTGGATTCACAGATAGTAAAATATGTTGATTTGGGTGTTGTTGAATGACTGAGCGGTGTTCCAGGGGTTGGGTTTGTTTCTGCAGCTACGGTAGTTGCTGAACTTGGTGGTGTTGAACGGTTTGTTGATGAGAAGATGGTGTGTAGTTATTGTGGTATTGTTGCCTTCTCTTAGACAGAGCGGGAAGAAGCGTTGGAATGGGTACATCACAAAATATGGTTCTAAATGGCTTAGGCGTGTTTTGGTGCAGTGTGCTTTAGCGGCTGTTAAGTGTAGAGGTGATTCTAAGTTTAGGCGTTTTTATTTGCGGGTGAAAGCTCGCAGGGGTCATGGGATTGCTAGTGTTGCTTTGGATAGAAAGATGCTTGGGGTTATGTATCATTTGCTTGTTAGGGGTGAGGTGTTTTCTGAGGCGGGGTTGAAGTCTAGACGGGTGTGGAGAGTGATTATGGCTAAGGATTTGTCGGTTCCGTTTGATGATGCTTTGGGTTTGCTTGTTAAAGCAGGTTGTATGAACGGCAAGTAATTAACTGGCTGCTTTCATGGGAAATTAAAAGAGTATTTGAAATGGAGGAAACTTAGAGACTGTAGTCTCTGCCTTGTGGTTTTATGTTTGGAAGTTTTGTGCCTGCTTCAGGTATTTGTGGTAACGGAATAGGTGGCGGAATGTTTAGTATCCGTGAGATTAGTACTGATTCGACAAAAACTACGTTTGATATTGATTGGATGATTATTTGTGCAGGTGGTTTTTTTTGTTCAAAATCTTTAATAATTTTGTCAACTTCATTTTTTTCGCCATTCACGTAAGCGTTACCTCTAATGCTTATCTGTGCAATGGATGGGTTATACGCTATCGAAAGCACATATGGAACTTCAAGAGTTTCATCCTGTTTTTTCTCCATGCCAACAACATTGATGTTGGTGTTAATTTGAATTGGTGGCATTGGTTTGCGGATGTCCCAGTAGCGTTCCGATGAAATGTTTGATATAAATACGTTTACTCTAAGCATAATAGGTCAAAAAAGGAATAGTGCAGTTGAAAGATTTAAAACTGCTTGTTAAAAAATTATTTTTGTTTGTAGCGTGTAAAGCCACAGTGACCACAAGTGTATCTAGAATCGTGGTCTGCCATGAAATACCCTGGACCGCAGCGTTCGCAAGTTGGGCGTGCACGAAAAACTTTGTCGCCTTCAACTTTATACAGAACGCTAACACCGCTTGCTTTCTTTTTTGCTTTTTCTTTTGGTTTATTTTCAGTTTTTGCATCTGCTGGTTTTGGCATTATGTTTGTGCCTCTTCTTTAGGTTTTTCAGGATTGTTTCTTTTCCTGATGTATTCTGGTTCTACAACTTGAGCTTGTTCGACACTTTGATAGACATTAGCAACACCGTTAGTGATGTTTGTACCAGTTAACGTTTTCATACATTTAATGTAAACAACGCTTTCTTTAACTTGCACTGCGTTAGCAACTGCTCTTTTAGTATCAAGTCTATTTGGTGTCTTTTCTTTTGGACCTTGTGTGATTGTGAAACCTACTTCTTTACGTTTGAGAAGTGGGTTTTCTTTAGTTGACACGATTTTGATTTCCATGAATATTCACTTGATTCAAGTCTTGAGTTCTTACAGTATTCTTCTTATTTAGCTTTTCGAACGTTTTTCCATCTCTTTCAGGAATTTAGAGGTTTCTGTTTTCTTTTCAGGTGAAACTTTAACCAAAACTATACCTTCATATGGTTGTCCATATACTACTACCGAATTTTCGGGTGCATATAGTACAGCAATAAGTGTAAGCAAATCTTCTTCGCCATCTACAACTATATGTGTTTGTTCGCTATTTTTTAGAGCATTCTCTATGGCATCAATAGCTTCTTTAGTTATGGTTCCTTGCGGATTTTTTACCTTAACCGCTTCAGAAATGTGAATGGCCGGTTGAAATTTGTTACGCATACTCTGATTATCTACAATAGCCAAGTCCGGAGGAATATTGTAATCTTGCAAATTTTTTGTAACTACATCCCCTACAGAAATTATTTTTGGTGGACTTTGCTTTTTAATTTCTTTCATTTTTGACATGGTCTGAGCAACTGAACCTTTAACTAAACTGCCAAATGGCTCTTTGAGTTTTACTCTAAGTTCAGGTGAAATAGTGTAAACGACCAACATAGATAAAAACACTCTCTGATAAAAATGTTAAAAAATTGTTAAATAATATTGTTCGCCTGTTTCAGCGAACTTTTAAAACATAACGACCTTTGTCTTTAACACCCATGACTTTTGCGATTGCTGAATTTTCAGCATCAAATAAAACAACAAGACCGCTATAATCTTCACTTAAACTACTGCTTTTGCATTTTGGACAAGAATTTTCCTTAGTTAAAAAATGACAATTAGCACATGCTTTTTCACTCATTGTTTCTTCTCCTCCGCTTTTTCTTCTGTGACAACAGATGGAATTAATCCTTGATCCATTTGGAGCCACTCTAATTTACCAAGGAATGGTTGTCTTGCGGTTACGCCGATTTTACCCGAACTACCTGCTCTGCCAAGTGAAACTGCTGTAATGCGTACACGAACTTTGTCCCCTGTAACGAGTTTGCGTTTTGACTCTTTACCAAGAAGCACTCCTTGCTTTTCATCGTATGAGATGAAGTCATCCATGAGTTGTGAAACGTGAAGTAATGCATCAATTGGGCCAATTCTGATGAACGCTCCAAAATCCGCTATTTCAACAACATCTCCTTCAACTACTTCTTGAATTATTGGGTAAAAAGTTAATATCGAAAACGTCACTTTGTGAAACGTTGCACCGTCGCCTGGGATGATTTTACCTATTGGGCTTACTTGAATACCTGTAACGGCTATTACATAGCCTAATTCTTCATCCACTATTCCTTCGTATTTATGTTTTACTTGCTCGCGACCAACTTTTTCAAGTGGTTTTCCGAAGGTCTCTGGTGGAATACGTATGGTGTCTTGAAGAGTAATTAATTTAAACATCTACGATATCAATCCGTCAATCTCTAGACGAGATTTTTGCCTTACATAAATCACTGGCAGACTTATATCTCTTAGCCTCTTCCGTAATTGACCATCATTGGTAAAAACTGGTGAATTCCAGTCTTTTGCTACTTTAACTATACTATCGTCGGTTGTAAGTTTATCTGGAACTGTAACTGAAACTAATTCACATTTTTCAGATAGTTTAAGTGCAAAATTTGCTTGTCGACGTAGTTTATAGGATTTTTTGTTTGCAAGCATTTCAAGTTCAGCTTTAACTGGATAAATTAAAATACATTCTACATTTCTGTTTAGTAGCCGTCTAAGTTCTTCAAAGATATCTATTTTTAACTCTACTGGTATAAATAGTGCATTTGAATCAAAGATAATTTTTAGAGGTTGAGATGTTGTTTTTGGCATTTAAACGCCTGTTGCTCACATTTTATATTTTCTATAATAATCTTAATTATAACCTTCTTTAAATACTTCTCAACTGAAATTCGTTTATTGGTGATATTTGTGCTTGGTGAAAAATCTTGCGGGGCGCTTATTTATTTAAAAAACGGTTCTGAACTTTTTTATTTACTACTACATTATGAGTCTGGGCATTGGGATTTTGTTAAAGGTAACATTGAAATAAATGAAACAGAAAAAGAAACTGTTGTAAGAGAACTGAGAGAAGAAACAGGAATAACCGATGCCACTTTTGTAGACGAGTTTAGAGAAAAAATAGAGTACTATTACCGCCGCAGACAAGGTGAAACCGTACACAAAGAAGTGATTTTTTATCTCATGGAAACAAATACCAAAACTATTGAATTATCTTTCGAACATGTCGGTTCAACATGGCTTAACTACACTCAAGCTATGGAAAAGTTAACGTTCAAAAACGCAAAAGACCTGCTAAAAAAAGCAAATATGTTTTTGAATAAAAAATAATTTTGACTACTTTATTAAGCCATAACCAATTAGTCGCCAACGGGATGTAATTTTTCTGCTTATCGCAACTCTGGCGCCTGGCAAGGCACAAATTGGTCTTGTTAACTTTACTTTTATTGTATTTTGTTTTATGCTTACTACTTTGCCAACGTTTACGGCTGCGCCAATGTGAAGTAGTAATTGTTCGTCAGGGTTAATTTTTTCAACTTTTAATTGCTCTTTAGTACCAACAACCCGTTCAAGAGTATATGTTTCTAATGTAAGCTCCGTTAGAGTTGGAGGTAGCATGCCTGTTTTTCCTGCAATACTGCCTGTTAACCCGTCAGCTTTAGAATACGCTGGATCAAGTAGTGTTCCAATGCCAACAAGGCCGCCACAGGTTGCTCCTTTGACTTTTTTGTTGCCTGCGTGCAAACTTACAATTTCACTGATTAATGGGTTGTAACTAGTTCTACCTTCACGTTCAATTGGTATGCCTGGTCGGATTTCAATCTCTTCGCCAACTTTGAATTTGCCTTGTGCGATAGTTCCACCAATGATTCCTCCACCCAGTTCATCGATGGTTGTGCCTGGTTTATTTGTGTCAAATGAACGGACAATAAACATTAATGGTTGCATTTCAGGGTCACGTTTAGGTGTTGGAATAATTTCGTGTATTGCTTCAAGAAGTACATCAACATTGATGTTTCTTTGGGCTGAAAGTGGTATTATAGGGGCGTTTTCTGCTACGGTTCCTTTTACGAAGATTTTAATTTCATCATAACTTTCCCTTGCCCTTTTTCCGTCGACAATATCAATTTTATTTTGAACAATAATTATTTTTTTGATGCCGCTAACCTCGGCTGCTGCTAAGTGTTCTCGTGTTTGTGGTTGTGGGCATGGTTCATCAGCGGCGATTACTAGAATTGCTCCATCCATGATGGCGGCGCCTGAGAGCATGGTTGCCATTAAGGCTTCATGACCTGGTGCGTCAACAAAACTTATACCTCGTATGAATTCTGTTTTGTTGTCACAGTTTTCGCAGTTTGTTCTTATTGTGTAATTTTTTGGTGATGGGCATTTTGGACACTTGTAAATTGGCATATCAGCATAGCCCAGTTTTATAGTGATACCTCTTTTAAGTTCTTCACTGTGGCGTGATGCCCATGTGCCTGTTAGGGCTTGAACAAGTGTTGTTTTTCCATGGTCTACGTGACCGATTGTGCCAATGTTTACTTCTGGTTGTCGTGGCATTGGTGTAATTTTTATTTCTTGTGTATTTTCAGCCATTCACAAACGCCTTTAGCTTATGAGGTGTCTTATTATTCAATGCTTACATTTAACCTTTCTATGGCAATAAAATGTTTAGGAGCCGCAAAATACAAAATTTTTCTTAATGTTGAAACTAATTGTTAATACCTATTTGGTTTAAGTTGAAAAAATAGTTTTGCTGAATGGTTTGTTAAAGTGTATTGCCTAATAGAGCTGTTATTTAGGCTTAGTTTCTTTTTTTGTTTCTGTCTTTTGGGTCGTTTGTTCGACAATTTTTAGGTTAATTTGAACAATTTCGTCAGTGATGGTGTTTCCGCGAACGGTTTTTCGTCTCCTTTCTCCATCTCTTTTTGGTTTGAATCCTGCACCTTCACTTAAAATTACTTGGCGTCTAATTCCTCCATGGACATCGCCTCTCATAGGTACGCCATCGTTGTCCGAGCCGCCTAAGATTTGTAGTTTGGTTGCTGGCATGTCTACTATGATGCCGTCGATGATTTCGCCTAATTTTTTCCCGATGAATGGGTTTGCACGCATTTCTTCAACTTCTACTACTTTGCTTTTTCCGTCTGTTGGATTAGATATGATTACTTTGAATTTTGCCATTTTGAAGATTAACTCTCCAGCGCAGTTTAAAGTTGAATAACTCTCTATTAAGCATTTATATTTAAATTGTAAATTGGGTGTTAATAAAATGTTTTCGTTAAGAAGAAACTTTGTCTTATTTATTGTAAAGTACTCTACTTGGATTGATGCTTATCTTTAGGGGAGACTGTTCTGTGGATGGGACGTTGTTTTTTTGTGGTGAAAGTAAAAGTTGGTGGTAGGAGTAACAAATAATGTGTGTTGACTTTTTTTGAAGGTTTCTTTGTGTGGCGTAATAATTTATGTGGTTTATAGTTTATAGTGTCTTGTCCCAAAATAATTTCCCCCCACATTGAGCATATTGCTATTCAATACTTCAACACAAACAGTTTTTCTAAAAAATACCATCATGCAATTAAAAAAATATGGTCAAAGTCAAAAGCAAAAAAGAACTCAAATGGTGCCTAAAACAACACGCAGAAAACAAAATAACCATAAAATCAGTATGCCAACCACCTCAAAATAACGCCTCGAAGATTCAAACAACTATATATGCCAATACAAAACAACCAATACAATATCGACCGTAGGAAAAAACCTTGGCCGACCCAAAAAAACAAAGATAGAAACAGTTGAAATCATAAAACAAGCATGCCAAAAAGACCATTTATGTGTACGTTATCTTGAAAAGATTGTTTTTGTTCGTCAAAAAATAAAAGTCTCCCACTGAACAATACACAAGGTGTTAATCAAATTGAGACTGGCACGTCACCAGCTAGGCAAATAGAAACGCAGAAAATCTTGGATTTGTTATGAGCGTAAGCATTCTTTGCCTTTGGTGTATACTGATTGGCATTATTGTGCAAATGGCAAGTATTTTTGTACGTTTTTGGAGTATGTGTTTAGCTTCTTTGTTTGGTCCATGATTCGGTTAGTTTTTGTGCCATAATGTTGTGCAGATCAGGTCTTGCTGTTTCCAGATAGTGTCAAAGCCATCAGAGCTTCATAAATTTTTGCGCCTTTTCCGTTGCACAAAATTCCAAAGACCTTACACTACACAACAGCCCCACGCAACGCAATTTCAACTCCATTATTTGTAGACACCAAACCCTCCACCAACACAAACGCAAACCAATAACCAAACCCATTACACACCTTACCTAAGAACAATTCAACACCCCACCCCACCCCACCCCACAACCATCATACAAAAATAAAATCACGCCAAACCGTTTCACCGCCGCCTCCCCCAAATACCAAAACACACCCAAACCGACACCCAACAAACAACACA
>JAITCR010000182.1 GCA_031282985.1 Nitrososphaerota archaeon
ATGACTATTGGTGGTGTGGATATGAGTGGTGGTTATGTTGTGGTTGAGTTTTATTTTAGGTATGTTGATGGGGTTTCGGCTGTTGATGTGAATGATTCTGCGTTTGCTCTTGTGCTTAAACCGGTTAGTGGTCGATATATGGTTCAGCTTGGTTCAATAGATGGTACATCGTATTATTATGGGTATACAGAAGGTAATGTAGCTCCTGTTATTGATTTGTTGGAATTTACTTTCGGACTGCCTAAAACTACTTTTACGGTGTCTTTTGTTGTGGATGGTGAGGCGTATGATGTTGTGACGGTGGCGAAAGGTGCTGCTGTGGTTGATGTGCCTGCGAATCCGGTGAAGGCTGGTTATACTTTCTCTGGTTGGTTCTTAGGTGATGCTGATGTGGCTTTTGATTTTGGTACAGTGATTACAGGTGATGTTGTTTTGACTGCAGTGTTTGCTGAAGTTGAGTCTGTTGATGCGTTGCTTAAAAGTCTCTCAATTAGTACAGGATTTCTCACTCCCACCTTTGTTTCTGGGATCTTTAGTTATACTGCTACGGTTTCGAATGATGTGAATAGTATTGTTGTTACTGCGGTGGCTAATAGTGGTGCGGCAACGGTTTCTGGTGCTGGACACAAGTGTCTTAGTGTTGGTGAGAACTCGTTTAGCATTGTTGTGACTGCTGAGGATGATTCGGTGCAGACTTATACGGTTGTTGTGACTCGTGAGGCGACTTCTTGGTTTGATGACGATGATGAGGACTTGTACACGGTGACGTATCGTCCTGGTTTACATGGTATGTTTGTTGTTAAGAGTGTTAGTGATCTCTTTTATGGTGATGTAACTCCTATTGCGCCTGTTGTTACGGGTGAGGTTGGTTGGCGTTTTGTTAGGTGGGATCCGGTGCTGTCTGCAACAGTTACGGGTGATGTTATCTATACTGCTCTATGGGAGCAGGTTTCTTTTACTGTGCGTTTTGAAGATTGGGATGGGACACTTTTGAAATCTCAAGAAGTGCCCTACAGTGGAAGTGCTACTGCTCCAGTTAATCCATCAAGAAATGGTTATACATTCACAGGTTGGGATTGTGCATTCATAAATATTACTGCAGACATTACAGTTGCAGCACAATATCAAACAACGTCCTCTCCATCTGTTACTGCTGCTCCGTCTCCCTCTCCATCTGTTACTGCTGCTCCGTCTCCCTCTGCGTCTGCATCTTATAGTCCAGCTCCGTCAGCTTCTGCTTCGCCTTCATTGTCTGTTTCTCCGTCTGGAAATGATGGACGATCTTCTGATGACAGTGATAATGGTGATGGGGTTTCTTCGGATGTGTGGTTGTGGGTGGCTGTAGGCATTGTTATTTTTGCAGTAGGAATAATGAGCGTTATATTTGTATTGAAATACAAAAAATGATGCCATACCACATCTATTTTTTTGGTAACATGCACCTTTAAGTAAACAATAGACTTCTTGTAAAACTCGTTTATCTAAGCTTTTTCTATGGAAAACGTCTTTTTGTCCTGACCAGTATTAACGACCAAAAAACCAATATTTTAAAGAAAAACCACCCAAAACCACTACAAAAATTTAGTCTACACAACAGCAATACCCAAACTCAAAAGTAAACAACAAACTTCTTTTTCTTTTCTTCTTTTTTCATGTATCTATAACAAACATGTATGTTGTTGCGTAGTCCAAAAATTAATAAATACGCTTTTCTCTAGGTTGTCGTTAAATGGATATTGAAGGAAACAAAAATATGTGTGGAATATTTGGTTGTTTTCTAAAAAACGAAAAAGCTGCTCCAGTTATTCACTCATCGTTAAAACGGTTAGAATACCGAGGGTATGACTCAGTTGGTATAGCTACTCTTTTTGATGGCGCAGTTTTTCTAAAAAAAGGTCAAGGAAATATTGATGAAGTACACAAATCTCTTGACTTAGATGACCTGCCTGGAAATATTGGAATTGGTCATACACGTTGGGCGACGCATGGTGCGCCGTTACAGGTAAATTCTCATCCTCATTCTGACTGCACTGGCAAGATAGCTGTCGTACACAATGGCATTATTGAAAATTTTAACGATTTAAAACTTGAACTTCAAAACCTTGGACATACGTTTGTTTCTAAAACAGACACCGAAGTTATATCACATTTAATTGAAGAGGTTATGAAGAGTAAACCTTCTTTTTCTTTTGCGGATGCTGTTCAAGAAGCTACAAAGCGTCTTGAAGGCTCTTTTGCTATAGCTGCTATCTCTTCACATGAGCCTGACAAAATCATCTGCGCAAGAAATGAAAGTCCCCTTGTTTTAGGAATTAACGACAACACTGGAGATGTTTATTGTGCGTCAGATATTACTGCATTTTTACTCTTAACAAATAGGGTTGTTATAATAAATAATGGCGAACTTGTTGTTTTAACTGCTGAGGGCTATTTGATAAAAAAAATTCGAGACAACAGTTTAATTGAACGCGTTCCTGAGATATTCCAATGGACAGCTGAGATGGCAGTTAAACAAGGGTATCCACATTTTATGATAAAAGAAATACATGAACAACCCGAAGTTCTACGTAACACTTTACGTCTACAAGATCACTATTTAGATTTAATGTCAACATTTCTTGACCGTGCAACTGAAATATTTCTTGTAGCATGCGGAACAAGCTATCACGCCTGCTTAGCAGCATCATACATGTTTTCAAAAATAGCATTCTTACCCACCTATCCTGTATACGCATCAGAATTCATTGAACAGTATGGCAAATCAGTAAATATCGATAGCACAATTTTAGCTGTAAGCCAATCAGGCGAAACAGCAGACACAATTGCTGCAGTAACATGCGCACAACAACGAGCTGCAACAATTCTAAGCTTAACTAACGCTATAGGTTCAACATTAACTCGCATTTCACGAGTCTACATAGGTACACAAGCAGGACCAGAAATCGGTGTTGCTGCAACAAAAACATTCATCTCACAACTCTCCGTACTCGCACAATTAGCCCTACGTTTAGCCAAAAAACGAGGTAAAGTATCACAAGACGAAATAGACACGACAGAAGAACAACTTGATAAACTACCCGAAATCGTAAACTCAATTGTAAAAACACAAGAAGATAAAGCTAAACAAATCGCACACAAATACGCTAAATCAAACATATTCTTCTTCCTTGGCCGGGGCATAAGCACAGCTACAGCATTTGAAGGACGACTAAAACTTATGGAAATAGCCTACATCCCCTCCCTCGCATTCCCCGCAGGCGAAAGCAAACACGGACCAATAAGCCTAATAGAACACGGAATACCCGTAGTGTTTGTCTGCCAAAAAGATGACACATACAAAACCGCAATAAGCAACATTATAGAAATGAAAACACGTGGCGCAAAAATACTTGCTATAATAGAAGAAGACGACGACGAAGTTAAAGCATTAGCTGACGATTACCTTGAAGTTCCAAAAAACATACCCGGAGTCCTCTCCCCCATACCATTCACTATACCCTTACAACTTTTAGCATATTACATGGCATTAGAACACAACTGCAACCCTGACATGCCTCGCAACTTAGCAAAATCCGTTACAGTAAAATAAACAACAAATACTCCTCTTTAACTACCCTGCAATACTACAACCAAGCAACAAATACTTCTCAAAAAACAAAAACACATAAAAACACACAAAACCCAAACACAACATTACAAAACAACACCCACAAAAGAATATAAACCATAATTCAACATTCACAAAATTCAACACAACGTAACACACCAAACACGTTCAAAAAATGCTTATAAAACGAGTTTTCATTGAAGCGCTTATGTAAAAGCCTTTTTGCCCTGTTTAACTTTCTTTAGTTTTGGAGTGTGTTGGAAGAAAACGCCGATTTATATATGGGGCCTGTAAACCTCGACAAAAAATGTGGTGCGTGATCTTCTGGCGAATAGATGGCTGGGACTTGATCTCGTATAGAAATATGCTTCTAAAAGCCAAAAAGAACACTTTTCCAACATCTCCAACAAACAAAAGGAGAAAAAGTCTATGACAAAAAAAGTTTGTGGCGTAGACGTACACAGAGACCTCCTTGTAGCAACCATACTTGACACACAAACACAAACCAAACAAACAATGCGCTACAGAAACAGTCTTGACAACATAGACCAACTAGTAAACTGGCTAAAACAACAAAACTGCAATCAAGCCGTAATGGAGTCAACCAGCATATACTGGATACCATTATACGACGCGTTAGAAACAGCAAAATTCCAAGTAACACTTGCTAACGCTTACCAAGTAAAAGCAATACTGGGACGAAAAACCGACTAGTCCGACTCAGAATGGCTAGCACACCTACTACAAGCAGGTTTAATCAAACAAAGCTATGTACCACCAAAACAGTTACGTGATCTACGGGAGTTAACACGTCTACAGCAAAATGCGTACAGGCTAGAACCCAAAACAAAAACAGAGTACAAAAAGTACTAAACCGCGTCAACATACGACTGCGCACAGTGTTAAGCGACATCTTTGGTAAAGCAGGCACAGAACTTGTAGAAGGCTTAATGGCAGGCAAACCCGTTAAAGTAATTCTGAAAACTACTGAAAACAAACAACTACACGCCTTAAGTGAAGAGATAGAAGCTGTTGCACAAGGCTCGTTAAGTGAGAACGACGTTTTTGTGCTTGAACAGTTAATACGGGCTATCAAAAACTTGGATGAGCAGATAAAACAGATAGACAAACGCATTGCAACACTTACCGATAAACGTGTTATGGATGTTTTATGTTCTGTGCCGGGTGTTGGTGTATTGGTTGGCGCGACTATTTCTGCTGAACTGGGTGATCCAACAAGGTATGGTAATTGTAAGCAGGTGGTTTCTTGGTGTGGGTTTGCTCCGTCGGTGCATCAGTCGGCTGGTGTTACGGTACTTGGTCATATTACCAAGCGTGGTTCTAGGGTGCTTAGGTGGATTATGGTTGAGGTGGCTCATGCGGCTGTTAGAACAAATGGTAGGTTTAGGGGGATGTTTAATCGTATTTCAGTTAAGAGAGGTTGAAAAGTGGCGTATGTTGCTGTTGCTCGTAAGATTTTGACTATTGTTTGGCATTTGTTTTGTAATGGTGCGAAGTATGTTGAGGATGGTTTTTCTAAAAAGTTTGTTGTTCGAGTGCGAACTGGTGGTGGTGTTTTGCCTGTTTCGTTGGATGCTTTGGCTGAGGTTTTAAGAACTGCTGGTTTTGTTGTCTTTAAGGGTTAACGTGCGAGTTATGTAGTGGTGTTGCTATGGTGGTTGTGTTAGGGTATATGTTGTTTGTTGTGTGTTTGAGTGTTTGTTTTTTGCAAAAGTTGTTGTTTAGGTTCTGTAAAAGATAGTTTTGTTGGTTGTGGTTGGAGTAAAATTGGGTTAAAAAATCGGGAAAAATAAAAAAATTTACAATCGCACCTTGTCAGGGCAAAAAGGCTTTTGCATAGAAATATAAAAATCTGTAGTATGTATTCAGCTCTTGACTTTACAGCAGCGTGTTGGGGTTTCTGACTTTTGTTTAACTGATTTAACCGCTATAGGCAGCCTCCGAAAACCTCTTAACTAGCGGGATATTATGTACAGTAAAGGTAAGTAGGGAATTGTATGGGTCAACTGCACTTATTTGGAACAAAAACACAACTTGAAGTATTATCAAACCTAGGCGACCCACTAATAAAAGCTAACCAACTAATAGACCTGGAAAATATTTCGCAAACCAATCGAGGACGCCATACGAAAAAAACCCTCCAAAGACGGCAGACCACC
>JAITCR010000199.1 GCA_031282985.1 Nitrososphaerota archaeon
TAGCAGCATCATTAAACAACAACGAGATGATAGACAACAAAGTGCTCTTTTTTCAAATACTCTACTTCACAACATCTTTACAGTACGAACCAACCCAAAATAGTTTTGTCCCAATGCCCAATAAGGGAATAACTATGAAAATAATATGTTCTGTATGTGGTGTAGAAGGTCTTTTACAGCAAAGAGGGAACAGTAGTCGAATACAGCATTACATAGGTTACAAAGAAGGTAAACGAATTGACTCTTATCATAAGATGGAAGTAAATGGAAGTAAACAATTGGAAGTAAAAAAGAATAGAAACAACTCTAATGTTCCAGTAAGCACTGCAAAGGAAATAAATACTAATTATGGGATAGATAGCTCAACGAATAGTCAAGGGCGAGTAGCTCAGTACGGATTGGTTGCTGTAACAATCGGCAATCACGTAAAGAGCACCAGCCTCCTAAGTTGGGGGTCGAGGGTTCAAATCCCTCCTCGTCCGCCACTAATTTATTCATAAAACTTAGTTTGAGGGTTTTTGTTTCCAATGTATTGTTTCCATTTGTTTTCATTTGATGGCAAATGAAGGTACGTTTTCCTTCGTGGTATTTTGTATAATGTTGTATTCTGTTACTGTTTCCTCTTTCTTGTAAACATTCTTCTTCTCCACATACAGGACATATTGTTTTCATAGTTAATTTATCACGCATCCCTTGTAGTTTATTTTCTATTAGTGTGGAAAGGCCACGCTTACTGGTAAGAACTGGTAAACTTCGAAAATAAAAGCATCATCTGCTATATCACCTGAAGATTAACCGTCAAATTTATTGTCTCTGAAATTAACAGAACTCGTATATGTCCTGTAGACATACCTTAAGTTACCATAGTTTTCGTTTTCTGCTACAAATTCTTCTGTTAATGTTTCTTCTTCTAAAAACTCCCAATCTAGCCATTCTTGTTCTTGTTTAAGAAGTCTCTCATGTATTAATCGTTCTTCTCAGCGTTTTCAATTATTTCTTCATTGTCTTCAGCTGTTTGTGGTGCCTTATCTGTTGCAGAAAGATAAATAACGATTCATAAATAGGAAAACGCCAATTAAACCCTAATAACAAGAATAATTAAACAAGCATGTTTAACACTGCCTTATATCTGTTATATGTTATAACATAGGTTTGAAGTTAAACAATTATTCTGCCAAATTTGTTTTTGCACTGGTTTCTGTTTTTGTCTTTCCCTTTGTAATGTGGACATGTTGTGATTATTAGTGTTCTGAAATGTTTGGGTGGAGTGTGTAAATTAATGGAAATAAGCATGAATTTAGGGAAAGCTGATATATAGAACAGTTTATAAAAAGTATGTGCCAATTTGCGGCGCTTTATGCAATGTTATTGAGTAACTATAAAAGTTGAGTACTTATGGAAAACGAAAAACAGGTTCATCATACAAGCTGGCATGAGTTAGATGTTCAGTCTGTATTAGAGAAATTTGATGTGAATCCTGATATTGGTTTATCCAAAGAACAGGTTCATAAGCGTCAAACAAGCAAAGGCAAAAACGTGTTGCAGCCACCTAAAAAGATGGGGCTGTTTCAAAAAGTTTTATATCAGCTCAAAGATGTTTCCATTATCGTTTTGTTGATTGCTGCGGGGCTTTCTTTTTTCCTTGCTGTACGTGAGGGTTCTGCATTTTTTGAGCCTGTTGTTATTTTGTCTGTAGTTATTTTGAATGTTATTTTAGCAATTACCCATGAGGGTAAAGCTGAAAAAGCACTTGAAGCATTGGAAAAACTGAGCGCTCCTTATTGTTTTGTTGTACGGGACGGTGTTCGGCAAAGTATTGCCGCTACTGAGTTGGTGCTGGGTGATATTGTTGCTATGGAAACCGGTAACATTGTTCCTGCAGATGCACGATTACTTACATCAATTGGTTTCTTCTCTGATGAATCTACTTTGACAGGTGAGAGTGAACCATCTGAAAAAGATGCATTGGCTGCGCTTTCAGGAAATATGTCTTTGAGCGACCAACGCAACATGGTGTTTACTGGGTGTGTTGTGACGGCGGGACACGGTACAGCGGTGGTTACTGCTACCGGCATGGATACACAGATGGGGCAGATTGCCGGGTTTCTGCGTGATAGTGCACGCGTAAGGACACCTTTGCAGTTACGTCTTGATCAACTTGGTAAAACTATCTGTTGGATAGCTATCATTGCTGCTTTTTTCCTGTTAGCGGTAGGTTTACGAGATAATGTTGACCTTGGCACTATGTTATTGGTTGCTATCTCTTTGGCGGTAGCCGCTGTCCCTGAAACACTTGCATTAATTGTTACTTTGACCTTGACAAATAGTGTACAGAAACTGGTAAAGAAGAATACTTTAATCCGAAAGCTTCCTGCTGTGGAAACTTTGGGTAACACTTCAGTAATCTGTTCAGATAAAACTGGGACGCTTACTCAGAATCGTATGGCTGTTAAACAGCTTTGGCTTTGTGGTGGAGCACCATTTACAGATGATGCCGATTTCTCTGAGTCACAAGGTGGTTTTCTCAAAATTTTAGCGTTGGCAGGTAACGCTACTTTTGAGACTGATGAGAATGGAAACAAGAAGTATGTTGGTAACGCCACAGAAGTTGGTATACTCAGGCTTTTGGATGAAAAAGGATATTGTTTGAGTGAGGCAGAAACTGAGTATCCGCGTGTGGCAGAAATTCCTTTTTCGTCAGAGCGGAAAATGATGACTGTGGTCTTAAAGGACAAAGTTGCTGGTTATATTGTATTAACCAAAGGTGCGCTTGATCGATTACATCTCTCTTCTGACTCTCCATCTGATTTGAAAATAGCTCAGTGTATACATGACGAATTTGCGGAGCAGGCATTGCGAGTTATTGCTTTAGCAGGTAAGCATGTTGATGAGTTACCCGATCATAGTCAATTAGAAGAATTGGAGCAGAATGTTACACTGCTAGGTCTTATTGGTTTGATTGACCCACCACGCCCTGAAACAGCGATTGCTATATTGAAGGCAAAAAAAGCTGGTATTCGTACTGTGATGATTACCGGTGATCATGTTGCAACTGCCAGTGCTATAGCCAAGGATTTGGGCATTTTAGGTGAGGGGCAGCATGTTATAACGGGTGCTCAGCTTGCAGAAATATCTGATATGGAGTTACGTGATACTGTTAGAAATTATTCTGTTTACGCTAGGGTGTCACCAGAGGATAAGCTTCGTATTGTAACTGCTTGGCAGGCAAATGGCGAAATTGTTGCTATGACAGGTGATGGTGTTAATGATGCGCCGGCATTGAAGGCGGCAGATATTGGTATTGCAATGGGTAAAAGTGGTACGGAAGTAGCTAAGAGCGCTTCTGATATGATTTTGACTGATGACAATTTTGCAACTATTGTTGAGGCTGTAAGTGAAGGCCGAAATGTTTATTCAAATATTAAAAAAACCATTAATTTTCTGTTAGTTTGTAATTTGAGCGAGATTATTATAATGATATTTGCTCAAATGGCTGGTTGGGGTATTTTATTGACTCCTGTTATGTTGTTGTTAATTAATTTGTTTGGGGATGGTATTCCGGGTATAAATCTTGCCCGTGAGGGGTCTGACACTGAATTGATGAATAGCAAGCCGATAAAGCGTAGTTCGAGTCTTTTTAGTGATGGCCTGTTTCGTCTAATTTTCCGGCAGACTATTGCCTGTTCTGTTGCTGTACTGGTAGGTTACTATATAGGTGCTTTTCTAGCGGTGTCTGGTGCATCTGTACCCTCTACGGATATAGGGCGGACAATGGCTTTCTTGATTACAGGCTTAACTTCGGTGTTACATGTTTTTAATATCCGTAGTTCAAAGTCTATCTTTAAGACAGCTATTCTGGACAATAAGCCTTTACTTGTCAGTGCTGTGTTTATGCTCTTGTTCTTTGTAACATTAGTTGCGCTACCACCAGTTGGGCAAATCTTTGAGCTTACTGCTATCGATGGTGCACACTGGTTGATAGTACTGGGACTGGTTCTACTACCTACACTATCACGTGAAATCTTTAATTTCATCGACAACATGCCGTTCATTATCAATCAACGCCGTTTGAGAAAAGAGCCTCTATTCAACAGTTTCCGTGGTAAAAAACTGTCAGACGCAAATCAATAAAAACCAAATAGAACTAAAAAATCGTGGCATGTGATCGCAATCAATGTTACCTGTTTCTGAGGTGATCATTTACTCTATAGCATTTAGCGTATAATTAATGTTAACAAGCAACATTTGCATTGTTGACCATTAAGATTGTTGATTAATTAAATGGTGTAGTTGTATCAAAGCTTTTCCTGACGTTAATGCTTCGCGTGCTTTTTCCATGCCATTTTTATAGTCTTTGCTGATATTTGATACATACAATGTAGCTGCGGCATTCATACAGAATAGATCTGCTAATGGGCTATTGTATTTGCCTGAAAGTACTTTTTTAATAGCTGTCGCATTGTCATATGCCTTGTTAAATGAAGCTACATCAAAAGTGGTGTGTGTTTTTATGCCAAAGTCTTCTGGGTATACTGTATATGTTTGTATTTCACCATTTTTTAGTTCAACAACTCTTGTTGGCCCACATGGTGAAAACTCGTCAATACCTAACGCGTTGTCAACACCATTAACCATGCCATACGGTGCTACAGCTCGACTAACTCCAATTTCTTTTAGAATGGCAATAAGTTGATCACACACCTGAGGTGCATATGCGCCAATTACAATGCAGCTTGTGTTTTCACATGGCATTGTTAATGGTCCAACAATATTAAACGCAGAGGTAAACCGCATGTATTGGATAAGTCGTGCCCATCCTGATTTTAAAAAAGCTTCCCCCGGCATATAACATATATTATGCTTCTCCAAACCCTGTTTAGCCTTACTCATAGGACTCGACAAGTTTATGCCTAAAATTTCAAAAATTTCCGAAGCCCCTGAGACACCTGTGACTTTTTTTGCACCTTTTTTAGCAATTGGAACTCCGCAGGCTGAAGCGATAAGTGCCGCTGGTGAGGAGGCATTCACAGTTTTCATAGCATCTGAACCTGTGCCAACAATGTCACAGATAGGACCTTTAATGTCTGCTTTAAATTTCTCTGTGTCAAACCGGTCTAATGCGTCCCAAACACCTGTCAGCTCCTCTACAGTTGGTTTACGAGTAATATGGGCTACCAATAATGCGCCTTGCTGAAGCTCAGGCTGCTCATTTAAAATGATTTGACGATACGCTTCACATGCTTCTTCTCGTGTCATAGTTTTACCAGCAGCTATTTTACATATTAGCTGACCGAATTCTCTTAATTTTTCTTCAGTTACCACGATATCACTCACGCTATTGTAGATCTACAATATACTTTAGGTTTTGGCCAAGTAAAATTTCAGGTAATATTGACGAAACATCTTCAAGAGGTATTATTTTATGAATTAACAGTTTAATTGTTTGAGTGTTGTCTTCTAAAATTTTTAGAGCTGTCTTCATTTGTTGTTTTGTACTTCCATATGCGCCAATTAGAGTTAACTGTCTATAGTGAACTTCATTTAACAAGTCGCTTGAAATGTTGATGTTTTTTGTAAATCCGCTAAATAGACAATATTTGCCACCTGACTTTAATTTTAAAATCCCCTCGGATAACGTGTTTGGATCTGGAGCAGCATTTATTACAACATCAAAATTATCACATATCACATCAGAGATGTGAATGCCTATTTCTTTACAGATATACTCTACTTGCTCAATTTTTTTAGCGCTCTTTTCTACAATGAATGGTTCTGCTCCATAATGTTTACATGCTACACTCAACATGAGCCCTGCTGGTCCTCCGCCAAAAATAAGCACCTTCTGATTTTTCTCTAACTTAACCTGTTCAATTGCATTTATTGCCGAGGATAGCAATTCAGTCATACACGCAATTTCAGGAGGAACATTTTTAGGTACTTCTATGAGTGCCTCTTTAGGCACTTTAATGTATTGTGCAAATCCTCCATCACGATGAAATCCTATAACTTGAATGTTACTGCAAAGATTTTCTACCCCACTCTTACAGTAACGACAATCATTACATGTGCTCGCAGGCCAGACCACATAATATTCATCTGAGCCAAACATTTGTCCACAAATCTCATGACCTAATATTCTTGGCAAAACTAGATCTCTTTGACCTTGAAACCACATTTTTACATCAGTTCTACATACCGAACAAAAATTCACCTTAAGCAAAGTTTCTGCATTGCCACAGATAGGCACTTCAATATCAGTTACACAAATTTTCTTTATTCCATCAAGGATAAGCGCCTTCATAATTATCTTTGCCTACAACAGAAGAACTCCCTCTTTCCTCACATTTAAAATTATTCTTCAATACCATCAATGCAACACAAATAATCAAAAAAAGAAGGCAGACATATAGCCTTATTATGTTATGGGATACACATCATTTCAGTTTCACAGATGCTGCCTGTAATCGTCTCTATTTACTGTTTTAATATGCTGCTGATGTTAGGTTATTCCTTGGTCTATCATTGTGTCTGCTACTTTCACAAAACCGCCAATATTTGCGCCTTTAACATAGTTGATATAATCTCCTTCTTTACCGTATCTGACACATGTCTGATGAATAGCTCTCATAATTGCTTTTAGTCGTGTGTCTACTTCTTCCCGTGTCCATAAGAGACGCATGCTATTTTGTGTCATTTCTAATCCCGAGGTTGCTACACCACCAGCATTTGCCGCTTTACCTGGTCCATACAACGCTTCATTTTTGAGAAATACCTTCACACCCTCTGGATTTGTGGGCATGTTAGCTCCTTCACCTATACAGTAACAGCCGTTTTTCACCAAAGTTTTAGCATCTTCTCCGCTAATTTCATTTTGAGTAGCACAAGGCAATGCCACTTTACATTCAATCTCCCAAGGACGTTTACCCTCAAGATATTTGGCATTCCTGTATTCAGCTACATATTCTACAATTCGACCCCGACGATTATTCTTCAAATCCATTACATATGCAAGCTTTGAGTTATCAATGCCATCACTATCATAAATGGTCCCATCACTGTCTGATAATGTTACTACTTTCCCGCCAAGCTCATTTACTTTCTGCACTGCATATTGAGCAACATTACCTGACCCTGAAATAGCAACAGTCTTACCATTAAAATCTTCATTTCGTGTCTTGAGCATTTCCTGCGCAAAATAAGTAACACCATAACCCGTTGCCTCTGGACGAATTAAACTACCACCCCAATTGAGGCTTTTTCCAGTTAACACTCCCGTGAATTCATTTCGAAGTTTTTTGTACATCCCAAACATGAAACCAATTTCTCGACCACTAACACCAATGTCTCCTGCTGGGACATCAGTGTTTGGGCCAATATGTCGTGAGAGTTCTAACATGAAATTATGACAGAATCTCATAACTTCTGTATCACTTTTACCTTTAGGATCAAAATCTGCCCCACCTTTAGCGCCACCCATTGGTAACGTTGTTAGAGAGTTTTTGAATACCTGCTCAAATGCTAAAAACTTTAACACACTTAAGTTAACACTTGGATGGAAACGCAGTCCACCTTTGTATGGGCCAATAGCTCCGTTCATTTGAATTCTGTAGCCTTTGTTTACTTCTACTCCACCTTTATCATTAGTCCATGTAACCTTAAACATAATTGTTCGTTCAGGTTCAATTATTCGCTCTAAAATATTGGCAGCTTGGTATTTGGGGGTATTTTCAATTACCGACCAAACAGAGGTGATTACCTCGTCTACGGCTTGATGAAATTCTGGTTGGTTAGGATTTTTGGCTTTTACATATACCATAAAGTCTTCGGGCGTTTTATACATCATGTTATTTCACCGTTGATTATTACACTGACTATACATATCCTATTAAAGACTGTTTCTTCTATGTTCAATCTGCTAAGCCTTCTCTCGGTTGCGTTTACAGTGTATAGGGTTACATGACTTTATGGAGATATATAGACTTTATTGGATAGCACAGTATCCTAAATTCCGCATTTTTTAGTCATCAAGGTATTAGTAACTTTTAAATTCTGCAAAATGAGTTCTAATTATCAAATGATATGTAATTAGAGGTTTTTTAAAATATGGTTGTGGTGCCTATATAGGCACCAATAGCTGCATTGTTAAAAAGCGCAAATTATAGACTATTTTTAAATTGGACACTAAACTACGGAATTTATAGAAACTTTTTGCAGTTGATGCCTAAAATTTGCGAAATTTAGGAGTATCTGATGAACTCTAATGTAGAGGTCTACACAAGAGACATAATATTAACACCTGAAAACGAAAAACTGGCAAAATAAAACTAAAATTTTTTGTCTCAAAGCCCAAATATGTTACCCTATACTGATACAAGAGGTGGGCGGAATTTGATCTCTCTGTTCCATGCTATATAGCCGTAACCTTTAGCTATCCACACTTCTTTTAGGGTATAAACAACTGCCTGTTTATGTGTGCATTATTTTCTGTTTTTTCTCTTTTGTTTTTCTCTTTGCCAAATAATTAAAGCTGAAATTACAATTATAAGCGCTGTCACTGACGTAGCTAAAGCAAAAACAGTTTTCTCTAATCCAAAAATTTGTTTGTCCCATACGTTAGTAGCAACAGCTTGTATGGTAACTCTCAAGTCTCCAATGTAGTAACCCTCTGAATTTGTAGAGTTTCTGTAAACCTCTACAGAACAGACAAAGAAACCAGTTGTTTTGTCCCATTCTTTAACTTCTCTTAATTCATCACTGCCACCTGTTACAGTTCGAGATGCACCTAACACTGTTCTCTGCTCTTCGCGTTCTATAATTACCTCGCCAGGTATGTAGGAATCAAAGAATGCATCTCCAGTGCCAAGGTTAGCCGGAACGATGGTCCATCCTTCAGTGTTCCCTTCTGCAAAATTAAATTTCCAAATAGCACTACCCATTGTCCCATTAGCATATCTAACGGTAACATTCACAGAAAACGCTGGCCCCATTAACAGTTAAAACCTCCATGCGCATCCATCGAACATCATGAGACGATGGCAAACTACCTGTACCATCTACAGAAACATCATACTCCATCCATTCACCTTCCTTAACACCCACAGTTTGTCCTACAAGAGCAACAGATGAAGATAAAATAAAACACGAAAGAAGCAACACTATTAGACTTGTTAGAACTAAACCTGCCAACTTCATTTTCATCATAATATAGGTTAGGTTAACGTAAGTTTAAAAATGTTTTCATAAAAAGACTTTATGGTGTCCGAAATTATTCCACTATTGTTTTATTTTTCATGTTTTTCACCAGGTGAATAATTTTGCTAAATCTATCTACTTCAGTCTCGTTTTACGTATAAAGAGTACAGAGGTAGACTTGATTTGTTTTTATGATTTTTTCTTCAAAACCGCAACTATTCTGATTTTGAGATTTCATATTTAACACTAGATGTTAGACGTTATTCTGTTGGGACTTTTTAGTTTGGGAGATAAGCCGTGTTTTTGAAGGGTTAGACGGTTAATTTCCCCAGTATTCACAAATTCACAAAACCACAAACAACCTCCAACACAACATCACAACTCTTAAGCCTATTCCCAAACTCACCACCCCAAATCCAAAATCCCTTCACCCAACTATACCATACTCCACAACCACCCACTCAGAAACAAACACCTTATTAAACACTTTTTACCCCTCAAAAAAGCCCCCACTT
>JAITCR010000044.1 GCA_031282985.1 Nitrososphaerota archaeon
TGGGGGGAGGTATTGGGTTTTTAAAATCGTCTTTTATGCATAAAATTGTTGTTGGTTTGGTCATAAACTTTTGGTTCTTTAAAAGAGAGCTACTATTTCACTTAACTTAGGACATGACCTAAAATAAACTAAACTGTCTTTTACCAAAATAATTTCATCCCTCTAAAACATATATTATGACTCACTATGCTCGCCATCCAAACTGTTTCGTAGCTATACCTAACCACACCTCTGGCCACAAACGCTTAACAAACGCCATATCAGAGTCTCTGCCGCCCACAAATTCAAAGCACCATGAGATCTGCCATTATACCAAACAATAAAATCATCCAAACACCCAAACCTAAACCTATGAACATTGTAAAGATCATGAAACTTTTCCAGTTTCCCATTAGTCTGCGGATGCTTCACTCCACAAAGAATATGCTTAATACAATACTTCTTAAGGTACAACTCAAACTCATGTTCCGCATAACCTTTTTTATCCCGTTTATTAGCACAAAACTGTGTCCCATGATCCGTTAAAACCGCCAAAATAGAGTACCATTGTCTACTGCATTCTCGACGAGCTTTATCTAAAACTATGATTGCATTTTTGGTTGTTTCAGCTTCAAATTCTCCAGCAGCAATGACTCGTTTGAAGAATCATCTAAAATTGTGCAAGATATTTCCCATTTGCACAATGATGCCAATCAGTATGTACTAGTGATAAAGAATGTTTGTGTTCATACCTTACCCATGGTGCTCTGCGCTTCTGTTTACTATGCTGATGGTGTGCATGTCCCAATGTAAGTAAGACCCCCTGGTTTGTTCTATAGGGTTAGATGTTTTTTGGCGTGTATATCTGATTTTTTTGAGATACACTGCGTTTAGTTTGTCTTTTTCGTATGCTTGTTTTATGAGGTCTATTGTTTCTTTGGTTATTTGTTTTTTTGGTCTGCCAAGGTTTTGTCCTATTGTTGGGGTGGTGGTGTTGTTGGTTTTGTATTTGGCGTAGATTTGTTTGAATCTTCTGGGGTTATTTTTAGGTGATTAGCTGCCATTTCACCGTTATTTTACTGGCAGCATGTTTTTCCAGACCCCACTTAAGTTTTCCATTGTTTTTGACTTTAACCATGCATACTGGTGGGGGTGAAATTATTTTGGTAAAAGACAAAAATTTTGACTAAATACTGAATTATGCCGTAATCGCAGAATTATACTTTATCTAAATGTTACATGTAGCCTGAAAATATACTTGTTTGTTAGCATAACTCTGATAATTCAATAGACTTTAGTTTTTATCATTTTTGTATTTTCAAACTGAACAAATGCGCTATCAAATAGTCAAATTAGATGTATAAAAACACAAAAACTACACAGCTACACCAATAAAACTGTCAAGATAATGATTGAGACTAACGTCTAATATATGTATACATCACGCGTTTGGCACTTTGTGTTTCATAAATAGGCAACTGTAGGTTAAGTTTTTATGGCAATTAAACCTTAACTATTTCTGGTTTGCAGTTATGGGTAAATTGTTTGGAAGTTCTGGTGTTCGTGGTTTAGTTAATGTTGAATTAACGCCTATATTAGCATGTAACGTTAGTTTAGCCGTGGCAACTTATGCTAAAGCTAAATGTGCTGTTGTTGCATGTGACACAAGAGTTTCAGGCGAGATGATTCAGAATGCTCTTGTTTCAGGTTTGATTTCCTGTGGTGTAACTGTTTACACAGTTGGTATGGTTCCAACACCTGTTTTAGCGTATACAATTCGCATGTTAGGAGCTGATGTTGGTTTTATGATAACAGCGTCGCATAATCCACCACAGTATAATGGTATCAAAGTTTTCAATTCTAAAACTCTCTCTTATGTAGATTCAGATCAAGAGGCGGTAGAAAAAATTATTTCAGAGCGTAGTTATGCTTTAACTGATTGGCATTGTTTGGGTAAGATTATTTCTTATGATACTGATGCATGTTCTGCTTATTTTGAGATGGTAAAGCATGTTGTTTTGTTGCGTAAAAAGTGGCATGTTGTTGTTGACCCTGGCTGTGGTGCTGCCTATAGTGTTGCTCCTCGAATGTTAAAGTTGCTTGGCTGTAAAGTAACTGTTTTAAATGGTCAACCCGATGGATATTTTCCTGCTAGAGCAAGTGAACCAACTGTGGCATCTCTTGAAGACCTTTCTAAAACAGTTTGTGCCCTTGGTGCCGACATAGGTATTGCCTTTGATGGTGATGCTGATCGTGTAGCATTTGTTGATGAACATGGTGTTTTTGTCAATTTTGACCATTCCTTAGCTGCATACAGCTCTTACAGTTTAAAACAGACTACCCACGGCAACGATGGTGTTGGTGGTGGTGCGGTGGTTGTGACTAATGTTGAGGCGTCTATGTGTGTTGAGGCTATGGTTGAGTGTTTAGGGGGTAAAGTTGTACGTACTAAAGTTGGGGATATTTACATTTCTAAGGCTATCGAGTGTAGTGGGGCAGTTTTTGGTGGAGAACCCTGTGGGGCTTGGGTGCATCCTTTGCAGCATTACTGCCCCGATGGTCCCTTGTCAGCAGCGCTTTTCTTAAAAGCGTTAGAGGCTGAGGGGAAGTCTGTTAGTGAATTTATAGAAAAAATTCCTAAATACATAACATTACGTGAAAACGTTAAATGTACAAATGACATAAAAACAAAAACTGTTACATCAATTGCTGCAACATTAAAAGACAACTTTAGCGATTACACAGACTTTTCAACCATAGATGGTATAAGATTAACCCTTAAAAAAGGTTGGTTACTAATTCGTGCATCTGGCACAGAACCCTTAATTCGTATAACTGTTGAAGGCAAATCAGACCTTGTAGCAAAAGAATTAATGCATAAAGTAACTGCTTTAATACATAGACAAATTGAGGACTCCTAAAATGAAAGCAATTTTATTAGCTGCAGGTGAAGGACAGAGACTTCAACCTTTAACATCTACACGGCCTAAACATCTAATAACATTAACAGGTAAACCTATTCTACAGTTTTGTCTTGACGCAATAAAAACCGCTGGAATTACAGATATTGTAATTATTACCCATTATATGAGTGATAAAATTAAGACTTATTTTGGCGATGGAACCAGTCAGGGACTAAAAATTGCTTATGTTGAGCAGAAAGAGCTTTTAGGCACAGGTAATGCCGCTATGGCTGCAGAACTATTTGTTGATGATGATCCTTTTGTGCTAGTTTATGGTGATTTACTATTTGCACAAGATACAATAAAACAAGTAGTTGACTCATATAGTAAAGCTAAGCCTGCAGCAGTTATGGCTGTTGTTTCGGTAGATAAACCTGAAAATTATGGCATAATAGACCTTGCTGAAGGTAAAAAACTCAAACGTATTATAGAGAAACCTGTGGCTAAAGAAACGTCTTCAAATTTGGTAAATGCTGGTATCTATGTGTTTTCAAAGGAAATTTTCAAAAAACTTTGTGACATTAAAAAATCTATTCGAGGCGAATTGGAACTAACTGATGCTCTAACAATGTTAGCCTCTGAGGGTAAAACGGTGCTAATTGAAGAACTTGATAGAACAGCATGGTTTGACGTTGGTAAGCCTTGGGATTTACTTGACGCAAACATTTGGGCCCTAAACCACATGGAACCACAAGTTTTAGGCACCATAGAACCGAAAGCGCACATCTTTGGACCTGTGTATGTGGCTAAATCCGCACGGGTTCGCTCAGGAGCTTACATTGAAGGCCCTGTTTTTATTGATGAAGAAGCTGACGTTGGACCTAACTGTTATATCCGCTCAGGTACAAGCCTTGGCAAAAAAACCCGTATAGGTAATGCTGTTGAAATTAAAAACAGCCTCATCATGGATAAAGCACGTATTGGACACCTCTCATACGTTGGTGATAGCGTGATTGGCGAAAAATGTAATTTTGGTGCAGGTACAATAACTGCAAATTTACGGTTTGATGATGACACAATTAAAATGATAGTTAAAAACAGGTTGATGGATACGGGTAAGCGTAAACTTGGTGTGGTTTTAGGGGATAACGTTAAAACAGGAATTAAAGCATCGTTTATGCCTGGAGTAAAAGTGGGTACAAACACTTGGATTGGAGCAAACTTTATGGTTACCCATGACCTGCCAAGCAACTCAATTGCACTATTAAAACAACAAGAAAATATACAACCAAGAAAAAACAACTTGGATCTTAACGATGTCCATTAAGAAAAAGTCATTAAAGGCAGCCTCCGAAAACCTCTTAACTAGCAAGGTATAATGTGTAGTAAAGGTAAAGTAGGAAAATTTGTATGGAGCAGCTGTTGTATTTATTTTGTTTTTATCGGTTTGAAGCGTAAAACAT
>JAITCR010000139.1 GCA_031282985.1 Nitrososphaerota archaeon
AGTCTTCTAATGTAGCGTTTGTTAGACGGTTGTGGCCTGAGGTGTGGTTAGGCATAGCTACTAAGCAGTTTGGATGGTGAATAGTGAGTCGTAATGCATATTTTTAGAGGGCGAAATTACTTTGGGAAAAGACAAAAAACACTATTTCACAAAAAACCTATATCCTGCTAAGCAGTAACATTCAAAATACATTTTTATTTACTTAAACTCTATTTGTTAGTGAAGAATGTTTGGTACTTTGTCGTTTGTATCTAAACAGGTTAGATGGATGTGTCATGAAAAGAAAAATCACATGGTTCCTGTTAGTGATGATATTTCTTATTCTGTTCTCTATATTTGGCGCTAGTTTATTTTTTGCATTGCGATCTCATGTAGATTCTTGGCCTATGTTTCATCAAAATGTGCAGCGTACAGGTTACATAGATACTAATCCACCGTTAACTAATGAAACGTTGTGGAAATTTAATACTGGTGGTCAAATGGGGTCACCTACAGTTCAAGATGGCGTTGTATATGTGGGTGGTTATGATCATAAAATTTATGCTTTTGATGCTAAAACTGGTGTAGTACTTTGGAATTATCCAACTGGTGGGATTATAGTTTCAAGGCCTGCTATTGTTGATGGTTTGGTTTATGTGGGTTCGGAAGATAATAATCTTTATGCATTAGATGCCAAAATGGGTGGTTTAGTTTGGAAGTATGAAACGGGTTACTATGTGGATTCTGATCCTGCAGTAAGTAACGGTATAGTTTATGTGGGTTCAGAGGATAAAAATGTCTATGCTTTAGATGCTAAAACGGGTGAAAAAATTTGGAATTATACTACTGGTGGTCAAATAATGCTTTCTTCTCCAACTATAGCTGACGGGTTTGTGTATATTGGTGTGTTAGATCACAAGCTTTACGCCTTAAACGCAGCAGACGGTAGTTTAATGTGGACATATACTGCTGGTGATAACATTGTTTCAACTCCGGCTTTTTCAGAGGGTATATTGTATGTAGGATCGCTGGATGCTAACATTTATGCAATAGATGCCCGTACAGGTGGTCAACTGTGGAATTTTAGCACTAATGATGAAGTGTTTTCTTCCCCTGCTCTTTCAGGTGGTCTATTGTTTATTGGTTCAACTGATGATAATCTTTATGCGTTAAATGCAAAAGATGGTACCCTTGCTTGGAAATACCTGTCTGGTGATGACGTTTCGTCTCCTCCTAGAGTGGCAAATGGATTTGTTTATATGGGTTCTAATGATGGTAACATTTATGCATTAAATAGTCAAACGGGGGGGCTACTTTGGTTTTATCGTACTGATGATATAGTGTTTTCTCAGCCTGCTGTTGGAGTAGGATGTGTCTTTGTTGGTGGATATGACGGTAAACTATATGCTCTAAACTCTAATAACGGAAATTTGGTTTGGAGTTTTAGAAGTGGCGGTAAAGTGGACTCGCCTCCAACAGTACTGCATGATGTTGTTTATATTGGTGCACATAACGGTAGGTTGTATGCTCTGAATGCTTCTACGGGTATGATTGGTTACGATTGGGAACAGCACAATAACGCAATCTGGAGTTTTCAGGCAAATGATATGATTATGTTTTCTGCCCCCGCCATCAGTGATGGGGTAGCATACGTTGGTTCATATGATGGTAATGTTTATGCTATTAATATTACAACTGGACAGCAGAAATGGCGTTTTTCGACAGGTTATGCTGTTGTTTCTTCGCCTGCTGTTTATGACGGTATAGTTTATATTGGTTCAGAGGATTACCAGCTTTACGCTTTAAACGCTGAAAATGGGGTTCTTGTTTGGAACCATACTTTTGGAAACATGGTTATCACGTCTTCTCCTGCAATTTCAAATGGCAATGTGTACATAGGTTCTATGGATCATAGTGTATATGCATTCAACGCTAAAACTGGTATCCAAATCTGGAGTTATCCAACTGGCGATATCGTAATTTCAACTCCTGTGGTTTCAAATAATTTGGTTTATGTGGGTTCTTATGACTGTAACATTTATGCTTTGAATGCCCCAGATGGTAATTTAGTTTGGAATTACACTACAGGTGGTAGCATAGCTTCTTCTGTTGCAGTAGCAAATGGTGTGGTTTATGTGGGTTCAGATGACGGTAAACTGTACGCGTTAGATGCATCTTCAGGTAGTTTAAAATGGCGTTACCAAACCAGTGGTGAAGTTGCTTCTGCCCCCGCAGTTGCAAAGAACATGGTGTTTTTTGGTTCTTATGATAATAAGATTTATGCTCTAAACGCGAAAGACGGTAGTTTTGTTTGGAGTTACCTGACTGATGATTGGGTGGTTTCTTCGCCCGCAATTGTCAACGGTGTTTTATATGTAGGCTCTTATGATCATTGTGTGTACGCAATCGGTACAATTCAAAACACACAGAAACCAACTGTTTACTCCATAATGATTGCTATACTAGTATTTGGTTTGATCGTGTCACTTCTTGTTGGTATTTTCTATTGGAGAAAGCAATCAATTGATAAGCTTCATAGAAAACCTTCGCAAAATCTGTTTATGGTGAATATTAATGAACCGTAAGGCTGTGGTCACAATTTTTTTCTGCTCAATTTTAATAACAGTACTTTTTGTTGGTATCCACACTTTTTACAGCAGAAACAGTACAACCTATGATGTGGACGTTTATGTGGGTGTAGACGCGGCATATGATAACATGATTGAATTAAAAGCATGTATTGACCAAGTCAAAGATTTTACCAACATTTTTGTTTTAGGTAGCACTGGTATTACTCTTGACGCGATAAAACTCAACGAAATGTGTGAATACATTAGTGCCCGTGACCTTAATTTTGCTACTTATACACATACCACTGAAAATACTACTATCAATTTCAATCAATCAGCTTGGACGACCTACGCTAAGCAACATTGGAGTGACAAATTTTTAGGTTTGTATAGTTATGATGAACCAGGCGGACACCAAATAGACGTAGACCATCCTTACATGATAGTTACCGAAGCAGACAGTTATTCTGACGCAGCTAACAAGTACACACAGAATCTGCACAACTACATTTCAGAGTTTCTCGCCCTAAACTCTGCGCTTATAACTTCTGATTATGTCCTTTACGAATACGGTTATCGGGCAGGATATGACCTTGTCATGGCAGAGTATGCATGGAATCACAGTCGACCACTAAACACTGCATTATGCAGAGGCTCAGCAACAATGCATGGCAAAGAATGGGGTGTAATGCTAACTTATACATACGACATTGCTCCGTATCTTGCCTCAGGATCTGAACTGTACCAAGACATGGTGACCGCATATCAAAATGGTGCTAAATATATCCTAATCTTTGACTATGCCATGGAAACTGAAACCTTAACAGCGCATGGAATACTTCAACAGGAACATTTAGACGCACTTAGACAGTTCTGGGAGTACGTTAAAACTCACCCTCGACCAAATAACCCTGTTAATGAACGTGTAGCATATGTACTTCCACCTGACTTCGGTTATGGTTTCCGTGGTTCAGATGATTGGATTTGGGGCCTATGGAAAAACAGTGTCCTTTCAAACAAAATTTGGACTGATGTAAACACTTATTCCCAACAGTATGGCCAAAAATTTGACATACTATATGCTGACTCTCTAAACTTTGATAATTGGGCCTACAGCAAACTTATCTATTGGAATGGTACAGTGCAAACAAAACCGTAACTTAACGATTTTTCACTTTCAGCTATAAAACTATTTTTCAGCTTGACTGGGTATTTAACAGAAACTTTATTATGGTAACAAGGGCATTTTAAAAAACAATCTGAGGAGAAATAAATGAAAACCACGGCGACTGAACAATCAGGTGTCTATGACTTAAGGACAAATTGGCCGCCTTACACTTACAGAGATTATCCCGATATTAAGCCTGAAACTTACAAGTCTTTTCTAGACTTTTTAGACACAGAGAACGGCTCAAAACGCTTGATGGAATTACAACCTTGGGTATCTATTTGTGATTCTCGTTGTTCATTTTGTTATTTCCCAACTACCGCTACAAGCAAAGCACGTATAGAACCCTATCTTGTAGCACTTAAAAAAGAACTCGATATGTACGCTAAAACCCGATATCTCCAAACAAGTGTTTTTGACGAAATTGTTTTAGGTGGTGGAACACCCAGCGTTTTGACTGCCGAACAAATGATTGATCTGATAGAATACTGCAAGGCACGCTTCAACGTAACTGATGAATACTTCATAAAAGTTACAGGTTCCTCAAAAAGCTTTGATCGCCATAAAATTGTAAAACTCGCTGAGTATGGCACTTTTCAAATGGACATGGGTGCCCAAACTTTTGATAACAACTTGCGAAAAGCTTTCTGTTTACCCGATCCAGCAGAACAGGTTGAAGAAGCGATTAAACTTGCACGCAAGCTAGGTATGTGTGTTTGTGCAGACATTCTCTATAACTTGCCAGGTCAAACTATGGACTCTTGGGTAGACACGCTCAAAAAATGTATAGCGCTAGATATTGAAGTTGACGTTTACGCTTTAGAAGTCGTCCCTGACACCATTTTAGATACGCAAATAAAAGCAGGTAAAATGCCTCCTCCTGGCGATGTGGAACATGAGACACAAATGTACCTAAAAGCATATCAAATGTTAACCGATGCAGGTTACAAAGCTGTTGGACATGACCGGTTCTCTCGTGAACCTTGGCACTTCAAAGAATCATGCCTTAACGGTTGGCCTTTTGCAGCACAACTAACCACTGGTGCAGGTTGTTTTATGGGTTACTTTGAAACGTTTTCTTATTCTAACATTGAAGACATCAATCAATACATGGATGCAGTAAACGCAGGCAGGTTACCGATCAACAAAATTAGTGAATCAACCATAGAAGAAATGATGCGAAAAGTAATGACACGACTCTATCTCCGGTTGCCAGTTGACAAAATTGAATTTAAAGAGAAATTCGGTAAAAACCCTGAAGAAGTTTTTGGTTCTCAACTAAACCGTCTCGTCGAAAAAGGTTTGCTAACAATTGATGACAAAGAAATTAAAATCACCAAACTTGGTGACATTTGGAAAGGTAACATTGCATGGGAATTTGCAGATAATCCACGTGCCAAAAACATGCTTAAATAGCCTTTCAATATGTTGCTGATTTAAAATATTTCTAATCTCTTTTTTAGATTTATGTTAAATGTCACCGATGTCTAAGGTACTGTAAAAGGCTTTTCTCTGTTGGTTGAATGCTTTTTGTTAAGTGGGCATCAGTTTTTTTATTGCGTTACCAAGTTTCTGGTTGTCTTTATCTGAGCGAACAGTTACACGGAAGTATGTGTTGTCTAATCCCACAAAGGTGCAGCAGTCCCGAATTAACATGCCTAATATAGCGAGTTCTTCTTTTATTTTAGTTGAAGTAATTTTGCCGTTGACTATTTTTACGAGCAAAAAATTGGTGTCTGAAGGGAAAACATGTAAACCAGGGATTTCTTTGAGTTGTTCGGCGAATTTTATGCGGTCTTGTGTGATTGTGCGTTTTGTGTTTTCTATGAATTCTTTATCACTAAAAGCTGCTAAAGTGACAAATCCAGCGAGGCTGTTTATGCTCCATGGCTGTCGTACGTCTAAAAGTTTGTTGATTAAACTTTTTGCGGCTATACCATATCCAAAACGTATACCTGGCATGCCATAAAATTTGGTTATTGAACGAATGACAAAGAGGTTTTCGTATTTGTTTACGTAGCCTGCTAATGTTTCTGTTTGTTCTCTGCCCGTAAATTCAATATAGTTTTCGTCTATGCTAAAAATTACGTTTTTTTTCTGGCAATACTCTACAAGATCAAGAATTTCGTCTTTAAGGTATAATTTGCCTGATGGGCTGTGGGGGTTGCATATGGACACGATTTTGGCGTCAGGTGTTATGGCTTTTTTGATTTTTTCGTTTTCTATACTGAAGTCAGGTGGTAACTGTACGTAGATTGTTTGTCCGCCTAAGCGTAATGCTGCTTTTTCGTATTCGGTAAAAGAGGGGACTGGTACTACCGCTTTAAAGTTGTTTTTTGAAAAAATTTCTGTAATCATGTAAATGAGTTCTATTGAACCGTTACCTAAAATGATGTTGTCTGAATTTACGCTTGGCTGATTAACATATTCTGCGATGCTTCTGTATAATTCAACAGGATTTGGATCTGGGTAAAATTTTATCAGTTTAGCGTTTTTTTCTGCTGCCTCAAGGGCTTTTGGTGAGGGTCCTAAATGGTTGATTGGTCCGCTAAAGTCAAGGGCTTCTTCGAGTGGGATATTGTATTTTCTGGCAAAGCCCCAAACATCTCCGCCATGACTTACAAATCTGCGTTCTCTACACTCACTATTCGCCATTTTTTTTCTCCTCCATCAGACTTGCGATTTTTTTCTCTAATTGTATGTGCGCTCTAAAATGCGCGTTATATTGGTTAACTATTTTGTATAGCCAGTAAATTATCCCAAAGCCTAATGTCACTATGGTAATTAGTGCATACGTTTTTATGGGTATCGTCTGTGCCATGAATATGCGTTCTGGGAAGGCTTGAGCAAGAAAATTATCCTGTTCAGCTTCATGCATAGCTAAATCTTTAGACAGTAAATATGTGATTATGAAAACTGGAATAACAAAAATAATGGCGGCTGTCCAGATTTTTCTGTTCATTTTGTGTGGGTGTTTGTTTATTTTTGGTACTGTTTTCTTTTGGTGTTGTAGGTAATTTATTACTTGTTTTTCAATGGTTTCTTCTTTTTTGAAGTGTTTATTTCTGTTTTCTATTAGTCGGTAAAACATGGGGAAAAGTGCTATTCCGAAAGTAATTATTGCTCCTAAGAACCACATGGAAAACCAAACTTTTTTGTCGCTTTTCAGCGAAGTAAATTTATGGGTTTCCATGTTAAACATCAATTCATCCAAACTGTTGATTATAATGGTTGAGTGGCCAAACTTTATAAGCTCTTCCATTTAGGGTTATAAGTAGAATGAATCTCAAACAAATGCTGATTTCCATAGTTATACCATTATACAATGAAGAGCAGACGATAGGTGCCGTAATTGAACGTGTTCAAGCAGCCTTGAAACCAACGGGTTTAAATTATGAAATTATAGTGGCTGATGATCATTCGTTTGATAATTCCCTTATGGTTGCTAAAATGCATCCTGTGCGGTTGTATAGTTTGGCGGTGCATGGCGGTAAAGGTATGGGGTTGCGTGCAGGTTTTGCTAAAGCTAAGGGTGATATAATAATAACTATGGACTCCGATGGTTCGCATCGCCCTGAAGAGTTGCCAAAACTAATTTATCCACTTTTAAATGGCGTTGCAGACCTTGTTATTGGTTCACGATATTTGCGTAAGAGAAATGTGGCTGCAAAGAAGCTTAATGTGTTTGGTGTTAAACTCTTTAATTTAATTATTCAAATGTTTATAGGCGTTCATGTTACTGATTCCCAGTCTGGTTATCGGGCGATGAAACGTGAAGTTCTTGAGATTCAGCATTTGAAATCGTGTGGATACGAAATTGAAACGGAAATGTTGGTGAAAACTGCTAAGTGTCGTTTTCGTGTGCTTGAAGTGCCGATAAGTTTTAAACAGCGTACTTATGGCAGTTCAGGTGTTGATCATTTGCATGATGGTTTTAGAATATTAGTCTCAATAATTTCAGCACGGCTAAGGAAGGTGTAAAATTGTCTGACATTTTGCCTAAAGTGTCAGTAATTGTGTCATCAATGAATAATGAGTTAACAATTGAGGAATGCTTGCAGGCGTTGTTGGCACAAAATTATCCTTCGGATCATATGGAAATTATTTTAGTGGACGGGGGGTCAAAGGATAAAACAGTGCCGCTTGCTCAAAAATATCCAGTTAAGATTTATCAAACTACCTTAAACTGTCCTGCAGCATACAATTATGCACAAAAAATTGCGCTTTACCCAATTTTGGGTTTTGTCGATTCTGATGCTAAAGTTGAAACAGACTGGCTAAAGAAACTGGTATCTCGTATAGATGAATCTGATGTTGGAGGTGTCAGTGGTTCAATTGACACTTGGAACATGGATAATCCGTGGGCAAGAAGCATAGGGTATGAGCTTAAAACCCGTTATCGTCGTATAGGAAAGTATACTAAGCGTATAGCTACCATGAATTTGTTGCTTAAAAAATCAGTTCTTGAAGAGGTCGGTGGTTGGGCAGAGGACATGCCAAGTCAGTATGATACAGAATTTGGGTGTCGCTTAACTTCAAAAGGTTATAAAATTGCTTATGAGCCCTCTTCAGTGTGTTACCATTTTAATCGTCCTACTCTTCAAAAGTTTTATCGCCAACAGTTTCAATATGGAAAAAACACGTTGCGTTTATATTTTAAACATGGCACTTTATCGCAGGGTGATGAAATTACTGATGTTGGAATGAATATTCAACCAATTTGGCTCTTAACAACAATAATTAGTTTCTTGTTAGGTATAGTGCCACGTTTACGTTTTCTATGGTGCCTGACAAGTGTTCTGCTTTTGGCGATGTTTATTTACTATGTTTTTTCAGCAGCGAAAATTATTGTTGAATTCAAAGATAAATCTGCAATACGTCTTGTTTTGCTCTATTATGTGCGTTCTATTGCATGGTTTAACGGTGCCGTAATTGCAACTGTAACATATCTTGGAGACAGACGTAAATGACAAATCGAAACATTTGTTTCATATCCCCTGAATACTGGCCACTTGCCGGCGGAACAGGTGCTTACATCTATTACCTCTCTAATGAGTTAATGAAAAACGGTTACAACGCCAGTATTGTAACTGGGTCAAACCAGAATCTTGATGTTCAAGTTAACAGTCAACTTAAGGTGTATTTCCAAAAAATTCCAAAGGTTCCCATAATAAAATCATTTATGCTTGCAGGAGCTAGCTATCGAAAACTTGGCAGTATCCGCAACACCACAAATGTTGACATTACTCATCCGCAGTTGCCTCTAACACCAAGTTTTGCCATTCCCCCAAATTTTGGAAAAACTATTGTTTGTACTGTTCACTCCACATGGAAAGGTGAAGCAGAAGCCATAAGTAGAGAACCATACAACCGCTTAAATGCGAACGAAAAATTCCTTACAAGCTTCAACTGGGTTCTGCGGTTTTTTGAAGTTGGAATGATTAAACGAGCTAGTCGTGTTATCGCTGTTAGTGACTTTACACGGCAGGAACTAAAAAAATACTATAACATACCTGAAAATCGTATTCGAGTAATACACAATGGTGTTGATGCATGCAAATTTCAACCTGCTAAAGATAAACAAAAAATCAAGGTTGAACTCGGATTAAACTCCGATGACACTATAATCCTTTCAGTGGGTAGACTATACGCTCGAAAAGGTCTATTTACTCTAATTGATGCCATACCCGCTGTGGTTAAACGGTTCAAAAACGCCAAATTTGTTATCAGTGGCAAAGGACAAAGTGACGAAATGGCAAAACTTCACGCGCACGCCAAGCGTTTAGACGTTGAAGATAACATTCTTTTCACTGGTTACTATCCTGACCAAAAACTGCCTAAACTTTACCAAGCTGCAGATATCTTTGCATTCTCAACTTTCTATGAACATCATCCGTTTGCTGTGCTTGAAGCACTTGCAACTGGATTACCTGTTGTGGCAACGACTGTGGGTGGAATTGCTGAGACAATTGAAACAGGCAAAAATGGTTTGTTGGTCAAACCCTTTAATTCCAAACAGTTTTCTGATGCAATTTTATATCTGCTTGAGCACTCCACAGAGGCAGCTGAAATGGGTATAAACGCTCGTAAAACCATTGTTGAACAGTATGACTGGTGTATTGTAGTGAAAGAGGCTATGCAAGTGTATGAAGAAGCTTTATGTGGTGTGTAATTAAACCGGTTTATCAATATGCGGTTTTCTCTTCTTTTAAAGTCCAACAAACAGCATTTGAACGCCAGTTAGGCTATTACCTCTACGGGGCTGCCTCGATAAGTTATTGTCACTTTCTGAAAGAGTTTTACTATATCTAAAGAGCAGAATAGCATTTTAGTGAGGTACTCATGTTGATAGATAATCATTTGTGCTCTGACAGGTAAATCAATGCGTGGAGGCTCAAAACGGCGTGCAACAGTCGCGATTGGGGTGCCTTCTTCTTTAATGTTGTCTTCTTGTAGCATAGTTTTTTTGGCAATATAATTAAGGTATGTGTTTTTCCAGTTGAGTTTCATAATTTTAGCTGCTACAATGTCTAGTGCAAGGGCGTCAGTGCTGCTTAGCATTAGGTTCATTTTAACTGGTTTGCCTTTGGTTGGTCCATTGCCTTCAATGCCAACGCGGGCATCCATAATTGTTAAGTCTGGTTTAAACAGTGTGTATAGTCTATAGAAAACTTCTGGTAGGTATGGATGTAAGTAAATGCGTTTGTTACTGGGTATGCAGCCAAACAAATTTTTGATTGCGCCGCTATAAGCCATGAATTCATGGGTTTTCATTAATGGTAAATCGATTACAGCGTTAGCATCGATGATGGTTTTAGGTAAAAACAGTCTTTTCAGGAGTGTGCTATTGTTGAATTTTACTTCAATTATTTTGTCTTCAGAGAGGTTTATCACTGTTCCGCCTGCTTTTTCGACGGCTTTTCGCATGCCTGTTTTATTAAAAGCTGTGTGGCATGGGTAATTGAAACCGTCAGATTCGCCTACTATAACTTCGCTGTTTTGGTCACGTAGTAAACCGATTAATTCGCTGGTTAATTCTGGGTCTGTAACTACTCCCGGTAAGTATTCAGGGTGGCTCAAGTTTGGTTTAATGAAAATCTTTTTTTTATTCTGCAAGTTCGCGTTGGCAACTGCTTCTTTTAAGATGTCAGTTATGGTTGTGTTTTTTGTGTGGTATATTTTAACTGGTTTTGCAGTTTTTAGGGGCATTACTTTTTTGCTCCCATAATGCATCCTGGGTCGCCGTTTAGTGTATCTCCGTTATGGTATGCTGCTGAACGTGCTCTGCAGCCTCCGCAGATAAACTTGTATTTGCATTTGTTGCATGAACCCTTCAAGTTGGAGCGGTTGCGAAAAGCGTTAAACAGTGGTGCGTTGAGCCATATGTTTTTGAATGTTTGTGTTTTTATATTGCCAACATTTATGGGTAAAAATACGCATGGTCGTATGTCTCCTTGGGGGGAAATTGAGCAGTAAAGTCTGCCTGCGCCGCATCCGCCGATAAACTCGCCTAATGGTACAGCTTTTTTGGTTACTTTTACGGTTTGCATGTGTGCTAAGGCTAAGGTAACATCGTCTGTGTCCGATGAACTTTGGTATTGTGCTGCAACACGTGCTAATTGTGGTGCCGTGGCTAAAATTGTAGTTTTGCATCCTGATGACATGCGATTTAGCAGGTATCTCATAACTTCTTCGCGTTCCTGAGGTGTGAGATCCTGATCTGCGTAGTCTTCGCCGCGTCCAGCAGGTATGAAATTAAAATAGGTAAATCTTTCTACTTTAAATTGTTCTGCTAAATCAATAATGTCTGGTAATTCTGATAGGTTATTTTTACCCACCGTAGTAGCTATGCAAGTGCAAATGTCTGCATCAACACAGTTCTTAAGACCTATAATTGCCTTTTCAAAAGCGCCTGTAACGCCTCGGAACTCGTCATGTGTTTTAGCGGTTGCGCCATCGATACTTATGTCTACATAGTTGACTTTTGCTTCTTTGAGTTTTTGCACATTTTCTTTAGAAAGTAAAGTGCCATTTGATGCCAGAGAGACGTATAAGCCACGGTCGGCTGCGTGGTGGGCTATTTGAAAGAAGTCTTTACGGGTTAAAGGTTCTCCACCGCTAAACGCTAAAGCTGTTACATGTGCATCAACAAGTTGATCTACAACCGCTAACGCTTGTTTAGTGGTTAATTCTTCTTCCCCTTCTTCACCGCTGTTTGAGTAGCAATGTTTACAGCGGAGATTGCATTTGTGTGTGAAATCCCAAACAACTAGAAACGGTGCACAAAGAACCATCGGTTTTTTAATGCCAAAGTGCTCAAATGATTCTACAAGATTAAGCACAGCATTTCGTGCATACTTGTCTGTTAATAATTGTTCTACTTTTTTCCGTCTAAACCCGAGAACTTTACGTAGAAATTCAATCCAAAACGCAATAATTTGGCTATAAACCGGTTTACACTTTTCACAATGGTAGTCAGTTTTACCGCCGTAATCATCTAATGCGGCTTCAAGGACTGTTCGTCCACATGTGTTACATTTGCGGAGGGATAATTGAAGCATTTTTTTAGTCATGGGCATACTAACTATAGCATTCCAGAAAGTATCATGACTAAGTATACTCATGCCGATGTTCTCCTATAACACAACTGTAGTATTTGGCACGCCGGGAATGTTAAATATTTCCCTAAACTCATCAACACAAAAATTCACGGTTTTGTGCTGAAATCTTTATTACTCATCTAAAACTATATAATAATTTAACTCAACACTAATAATAACTACGTGATTATATTTGTTTCAGCTTATTTTTTGTTTATTGTTGATTAACAGAGTTTCAGCTATTTGTAATTCTTGACCTGTGTTAACGTTTATCGCAAGTTCTGGTTGGTCCAATACAAAGATATCTTGATCTAACCATTCGTCGCCATACCGTTTATTTCCATCAATTACATTAATTCCTGTAGGTACTACATCGCTTCTTTTCATTTTGAATGAATACTCAACACTCATACCCATACGAATCTTCGTTTCAATAGGTACCGCAACAGTTAGCGCGGGTTTACCACAGTTTTCATAACGTTCAACTATAATATCAATAATTTCTCCAGTAATCAATGGTAAATCCGCGGCAATAGCCAGAAACTTGCCCAGCTTGAGCATTTGAGTAGCATAACCCATGTCTGACACGTAATCTTTTCCGGGGGTTGTTACAATTTTTGTTTGGAACTTTTCAATATGCTTGGCTGTTTTTGGGGTTCGTTCAGTTACTGCGACATATATGCTGTCAATTTTTTTGGCGTTTTTTAGTGCATCAAATACGTATTCAATGACAGGTTTATCGCAAATTTTGATAAGGGGTTTCTCTTCGTGAGAGTTCATACGTGTGCCTTTGCCGCCGGCCATAACTAGTGCAGCAACTGTCATATTATCATAAACGCTCCTGCGAGTAATACAAGAATTATTGTTCTTGAAATCTCATTAGTTGCCCCTATAATGTCGCCTGAAACGCCTCCGAATACTTTCTCAGATACTTTTTCCATTACACAAGCAATTGGTATACTAGCAAACACTAATCCGACACTTAAGAGTCCATAAAATGGGTTAACTGATAAACTAAATAGCGTAAACGCAATTATTGCCGAAATAACATATGCAGCGGTGTTTAGTTTCTTTTTGGCTTTCTTTAAAAAAATGGAGCCTAATCCTTTATGGGTGCTTTTTCCTATCCATACAAGGGTTACCATTGCAAGTTTAGCTGCAACTTCAGCCGAAATGATTACTGCAAACATTATCAAAGGATTAGTAAATGCTGGGGATAGCAAAAATAAGCCTAAAAATGCTGTAAACTCTGTAATTATGGCGAAAATTGCTCCTGAATAATTTACGGTCCAAGCGTGAGCTGCTATTTTTCTGTCATGTTCACTTCGGTGACCTAAAGCGTTGCCAAGGTCAATTAACCCGTCAAAATGTTGAAGTCCTGTAATAACTAACAGGAATGCCACCGTCATGGCTGCGGAGGCGAACCTTGTTAGAAGGTCAACAGGTAGAGTTATGAAATTGTTGTTTGCTCCTAGTAGGAATTGAAGGATAAAATTGCTGCTGATGAAGTATGCTCCCGCTAAAATGCCTATGAAGCCGCCGATTAAGGGGAAAAGATACATGTTTTCTGCTGCTGTGAAAACGAAGTCTTCTTTTCCACGCATTGGAATTATAGTTAGGAATGCAAGTAAATCCCTAAAGGTTTTTATGGCTTTTACGGGTGTCATATAACCTTACTACATGTGTAGATAATATAGGCTTTGTCGTGATTTAGATGGCAGAACTCGATGGTAAAAAAGTGATGGTTACAGGTGGCGCTGGGTTTATTGGTTTTCACTTGTCTAAGGCTCTTTCTAGTTTAACAGATAATCTTGTGATATATGATAATTTGTCAACTGGGAAAATGGAAAACGTAACAGATGTGCCTAAGGCAAGGTTTGTTAAGGGTGATATTTTGGATTTTCAGACTTTGTTTTCGCAGGAAAAAATGGATTTAATTTATCATTTAGCTGCTCAAGTTGTGGTTCCTTATTCTATGGAAAATCCTATGGATGATTTTAATACGAATGCTAAGGGTACTTTGTGTGTTCTTGAAAAAGCGCGTAAAGATGATGCTAAACTGGTTTTTGCTTCAAGTGCTGCGGTTTATGGTAATCCGTCAGTGTTTCCTACGCCTGAAAGTTATGGTTTTCATCCTTTTTCATGTTATGGTTTATCTAAAGTTGTCGGTGAAGAGTACTGTCAAATGTATCGTGAGCAATATGGTCTTGATATTGTAATAACCCGTTTTGCTAACGTTTACGGCTCTCGTTGCCATGGTGTAATCCATGATTTTTTGGATAAGCTTGCCAAAAATTCTGATAAACTAGAAATAATTGGTACAGGTCAGCAATGTCGTGATTTTGTGCATGTTTCAGATGTAGTTGATGCCTTGCTTAAAGTTGGTATAATGCCTTCTGTAGATGGTAAAGTTTACAATCTTGGTTTTGGTAAAACGACTTCTATACTTGAACTCTCCAAAATGATACTAACAAGCCTTGGTCTTCAGAACAAAACTATTGTAACAACGACTAACGTTTCATGGCATGGTGATGTAACCAAAATTTGGTTTGACATAACGAGTGCAAAGAAAGAGTTAAATTGGCAACCTAAAGTATCTCTTGAAGATAACCTGCAAGAAATTATTGCTGAGAGGAAACTAACTAAATGAGTACATCTCCCGTTAAAGGATTGTTTGCGCTTTTAAGAATGCCATATTGGCTGATGACTGGTGGGTTATCACTTCTTACAGCTTTTGCCATAGACAAAGACTTTGATCTGCTCTCACCTGTTAAAATAGTGTTGATTTTCTTTTCAATGGCTTTCGTTGCCAGTGCGGGTTTTGCTATAAATGATTACTTTGATCGTGAAAGTGATGCTATAATAAAACCTAAACGACCAATCCCTGCGGGTGCGTTGTCGCTTAAACAAGTAATAGCTATATCAAGTGTGCTTTTTGCTACTGGTTTAATAATGTCCTATTTTATTAATTGGGTTAGTTTTGCAATAATTGCTGTTGACTCACTTCTGTTGCTTTTCTACTCTTATCTGGTGAAACGTAAATCTGGATTTGCTGCAAATATACTCATAGGCATTTTAACTGGAACCGCTTTTATGTATGGTGAAGCTGCAGTGGTAGATCCAAGTGTAATTACCTTTGTTGCCTCTCTAAGTCTTTATCCGATAGCTTTTGGTACAATTGGTGGGAATGTTTTGCGTGACATTCTAAGTTTGGAAGGTGACAAAAAAGTAGGTTATCCCACTTTGCCTCAAAAGATTGGTAGCATTAATGCAGCTAAAGTTGGTGCTTTATTTTTCATGCTAACTGGTCTGCTTGCACCTTTACCCTATATTGTTGAGAGATTCCTACCAGACTCTACTGGTTTTACAGCGTACTATTTGCCGTTAATTTTGATATGGAGTGTCATGCTAATTTACTCTTCAATACGGCTTGCATTTTCTGCTTCTACAATAGAAAATGTGCGTAAATATGAACGAATGGTAAGCATGTCTATGATGTTGCTTCCATTAGCCTTGATAGTTGAAACAATAGTTGGAATACTGTTATGAGTAAAACCAAAAGCATCTGCCCTGAATGTCAAAAAAAGATTGATGCCCAACTAAGTGAACAAAAAGGGCAAATCAAAATTACCAAACAGTGTCCTGAGCATGGCGAATTTAAGGCCACTCACTGGCAAAGTAAGCCCATTTTTGAACACATGACAAGATATGACAGTTTTCAATACTTAGGTGACCATAACGCGCCAAAAAATCCTGAAGGTTGTCCATATGTTTGTGAAACTTGCCATAATCACGCGTCTGGAACTGTGATAGGTGTAATTGATGTAACTAAACGTTGCAATTTTAAATGTGCCGTTTGTTTTTCAACTTTTCCAAACCAAGATCATGATTATGAGCCAACAAAAGAAGCACTCATAGATATGCTAGAATTTGCTGCAAAAGCAAATCCTAAACCTCCAGCTATTCTCTTTTCAGGTGGAGAACCGCTTGAACGAGAAGATATGCCAGAAATTATAGCTGCTGCTCATAGACTAAAATTCATGACTATACTAGCAACCAACGGTACACATCTTGTTAATACACCTGGCTTAGCTAAATTGCTTAAAGAAAAAGGGTTAAACATTGTTTATCTGTCCTTTGATAGTTTTAATGAAGATTTCAACAAAAAAATCCGTGGTCTGCCTCTTGTAGATATTAAACTAAAAGCCATTGAAGTCTGCCGCAAATACGACATGGAAGTCATTTTAGTTAACACTTTAATGAAAAGTCTAAACGATAATGAAGTTGGTGACATGATACGTTTTGCAGCCAAAAACACCGACATCATCAGGGGCCTAATTTTCCAACCAATAGCCTTCACTGGCAGAGCAACAGAAAACCCCTTCCGTGAAAACTTTCGTGAATGGAGTTTCGCTGAAGATGTAGAAAAACAAACAAACGGCGAAATAAAAACCACTGACCTATTTCCAATGTCAGTTATGACATCTCCAATCAAAATAATGCGAAAATTCATGCAGAAACCTTGGCCCCTATTTAGTTGTAGCCCTCAGTGCGGTATTGTAAATTGGGTCTACGTTTCTAAAAGTGGTAAAATGTTCCCAATTAATCAGTTTGTAAATTTTGACAATTTTTTCAATTACATCCGTAAAACTGCTGAAAACGCCGAGTCAAAAGGCAAAATATCTCTGCTTTCTTCACTCTTCATGGGTGCTATGCTATCTATGCGCATGCTAGCTGTCACAAAAGAAGTTGGCACATTTACCCTAATAAGCAGCATTATGCGCATGCATATGTCTCCCTCATATGCTTCATTGGGGAAAATACGACGTCAAATTTTCTTGTTAGGCTGTATGGCGTTTATGGACTCTTATAATTTTGATGTTAATCGTGTTCGTCGTTGCGTTGTTCACTATATTACACCTGATAAGAAGATTATTCCCTTCTGCGCTTATAACAATGTGCATAGAGTACAAATTGAAAATGAGTATATTGCACGTCAACAAAAAGACAAATAAAAAAGTTTTAACTTAGCTACTAAGGAATTGTTATTAAATAAGTTATACAGTTTTTTGATTGTTTGGTGAGATAGTATAGTTCCATTCGCCATGAAAATCAGCGGGAGTTATAGCAATTGAAGAAAACTCTTCCTCAG
>JAITCR010000032.1 GCA_031282985.1 Nitrososphaerota archaeon
CTCGGCATTTAGTTTTGTCTACGTCTACTCCAACATATCGTGTCATTTTTTCATAGTTCTTGCTGGTTTCAGGTGGCAATCTCTCATTCGGGCGATTAGTTTGCCCAGTTCTTTTAGCCGCTCAGGTTAAGCTCAGTCTATTTAACGGTCGATTTGACCAAGCAAGTGTCGGACTAACCAGCAAGTAAACTATAAACCGCATCTTTCATAAAGTCTACTTAAGGGGTTTTCGGAGGCTGCCTATAAAATAGTCATGTTATCACGCACTCAAATTTTTTACAGCCTTTAGCGCTGAAAAAGTTCGTTTCTAACGATTTTTAAGGTTTAACTGAAGGTTTTATCCAAAAAGTTTCAATTTTTACTTTTTCCGAAAGAGTTTAATATTTAAGGGATTAAATTGTCCTCTATTGTAAGAGGTTAATACATGACTAATAATTCCTCTGTCGAAAAACCTAAAGATTTGGTTGTTACACCACCCCCACAAATTACCGGTACAATGTCAAAAAATCGAATAATGACCTACACTTTCGCTGCCCTGATGGCTATCACCATAATCACCGCCATTCTATGGTGGCCCGCTATGACCCCTCATCCGGATCTCGATTACCTCGGGTTGACTGGCTTTATTGCAATGCCTCTCGGTGCGATTCTTCTGTTGAACGCTTTGATTGCTGTTGGCGTAGCTGTAATAAGTGACTTAATAATCGGAAAAGCGGCCGCTGATAGTGAAGTAAACACAATGTCTGCAGCTGTTTTTGGTTTAATTGTTGCGCTTTCTTATTCTATTGGTGTTCCTATGATGGCAATGGGTGAAATGATGCCAATTTCAACGCTATGTGCTCCCGGATGCTTTATCTATGTGGCTTTGATTTCATTTATCGGTCTTGTTGTTTTCAAGAAACTTCAGAGTAGTCTAATAGGTCGTAAACTTGTTAATCCCGCTGCTACTGCAAAACTCTTAGTACTGTTACCGTTCCTAACTTCAACATTCATTGTGAAAGAACACTGGGCTTCACTTGATGCAGGTGGCATAGGTATGCCTAAACTCGCAAGCAATCTAGTGACTGAGTACATGGGTACATCTTGGACATTTGCTGATAGTCTTAAAGGTTGTTATGGTTTGCCTGGCGCAGCAGATCCTGGCGGTATGAACTCTTTAATGCTTCTAACGAAATTCCATGGCTGGCCTGGCGGCGCATCTAGCATTGCCGTAATAATTATCGGTGCCATACTGATTTTCTTGTTACGCGACTACTTCAAATGGAGAATTACTGCTACATACTTAGGAAGCGTTGCTGTAATGTCTGCTGTTATGTTTGGTATTTATGGTGGAGATCTAATGACACGATTGCTGTTTGGATTGTTTGTCGGTAGCTCAATTTTCTTAGCATTCTTCATGGCCACTGATCCGGCTTCAACTCCATATTCGAGAACTGGACAGATAATCTTCGGCATCGGTTTAGGTGTGCTAACAGTGCTCATTCAAACATACATGAACTTCTTTGGAGGCGCACTGCTCGCGTTGGTAATAATGAACCTGACTGTGCCACTATTGGATCGTATAAGAATCCATAAGCCATTTGGGAGATGAACAAAATGCCATATGAACATATAAAAGAAGTCAAAGATCAAGCACGTATAACATCAATTGAAACCTTCCCCGACCCTAAAACTGCAATAGTCATATTAAATCAACACTCAGGGAAGCCTCTTTCTTCCATAGTCGCTGTTGGTGACTCCGTAGCAATAGGTCAAAAAATTGCCAGCTCAAAAGAACGCATAAGCTCCCCCGTGCACAGCCCAATTTCAGGTGAAGTTGTCAAAATAGGCACAATATACAACCATTGCTTTGAAACATTTGCAGACGCAATTTTTATCGAAAATGATGATAAAAAAACCAAAGCCAAAGAATTCTCGCCAATCTCTGAATCAGAAATAGGAAAAACCAGTTCCGCTGATTTGCTTGACATAATTCATGAGGCAGGCATCATCGGTCTTGGCGGCGCAGGTTTCCCAACGCACATCAAATTATCGCCACCTGCAGAATTTCCAATCAAGAACTTGGTTGTAAATGCAACGGAAGGTGAACCATACGACACAGCTGATGAACGTGTACTTATTGAAAAAACTGCAAACTTGCTGCGAGGCATAAAAGTAATTAAAAAGATTCTGGGGAACCCCAAAGTAACAATTGCAACCAAAGTATCTAAAGCAGAAGCAATACCAAAACTACAAGAAGTCTTTGGCAACGAGCCAGATACAACAGTATTTGCAGGGCACTTCAGATATCAACAAGGCGACGCAAGCATTCTACAGAAAGCACTCTTCGGTTATGAAACACCACCAACAAAACGCTCATATGAAATGGGCTGCATTGTCCAGAACGTTGCTACAATTAACGCAGTTGCAAATGCTGTATTTGAAGGTGAACCACTCATAAGCAGAGTAGTGACATTCAACGGTGATATAGCACAACCTAAAAATTTGCTAGTAAAAATCGGCACTCCAATAAGCGGCATCTTTAACAAAAATAATATCGATATGACTGGTATCGGACAAGTTGTCGTCGGTGGAGTTATGATGGGACACGCAATTCCAACGACTGAAGCACCAATAACCAAACGTAGTTCAAGTATCATAGCCTTCTCAGAAAGTAAATGCAAGAACGCCCAAAAACAAACTGCATGTATCCACTGTTCAAAATGTATCAGCGCATGTCCAGTTAAACTCCACCCAATTCTAATCTACAGCGCAATCATGAAACCAGATTTTGACAAAGCAGAAAAACTCTGGAACAAAGACTGCATCGGCTGTGGAACCTGCTCATACGTTTGCCCATCACGCATACCACTATCAAGCACTATCATGGCATCAAGATAAAACCAAACTAATCCTTAGCATGGATTTTCCATGCAACCATTTTTTTTAATTAAACACTTGACTCTTGATTTGGTTGACCTTTTATAAAAAACCTAGCAGAATGCCTACTGCGGTAGCAGGGGATGAATGCGTCAGTTCTATTAGCGTCATGGCTGTAGTTTTTGTTATCATTAGATAGGGGGTGATAGTATGGAACTGTGCATAAATAACTTGCACTCGTAAAATGGAATTACACGAGCTTTCAGCAAAAAGAAGTGCACATTGTTTTCGCACAATTCCTTAACGGTCTTTTCTTACTACACTTTACCGGAATTACAAAATTAGCATGAAACTTTGCAATACCAACATACCCAGTGTCCACAACAGCTCGGATTTTAGAATCTATCTTTAGTTTTGACTCTTTAAACAACTTAAAATCATGACGACGACCCTTAGTTGAGGATGTGCAAATTATTTGCCCATCCGCCTTGTTTACAACAA
>JAITCR010000091.1 GCA_031282985.1 Nitrososphaerota archaeon
CCATCATTTGTCCGCTGGTCACCTTCTGTGAAAATATGTCCACACTCCCTACACACATATCTTTGCTTTCTTTGAATTATGCCATTTTTTTACTATTTTTTCAGATAAACACTTTTTACATGTAACCATGGCAGGTAACCTTCTTACAAGGTTATCACAATCACCCTTATCTCTCTATTGGTGAAAACTCTCTTTTCGCACAGTTACTAAGAAGCATAGAGCGCCTAACAGGCCATCACCGAGACACCATAAGTACTCTACTCGAAGATCTAGCTGAACACGCCACAGATGCAAGTGATGATTATCTTATGCAAAATATCGGGCTTTCACAGTTTGAGTGCGATGAGCGTGGTCGTTTGTTAAAAAAAGAGAAAACACTACCGCGAAAAAGCACGTTTGAGTCTGAAAGCGGTGACTGCTACTTCTACACTGCCGTAAAACGCAGGTCTTATTTGTTTGCCGCATTCTCAACGGGCAAGTGAGCGTAGCAAACATGTTTGAATATAGTGCGTAAACTTGCCAAAGGTTCTTAAAGTGCCTTTCTTCAGTGCCCTTTGGAAGTGTTTAGTGGTGGTAATGATGATTATGTGTATGTTTTGCCTCAATGTTTTGTGCTTGGGTTGATTGATTATGGGTAATTGGTTAAGATAAAGGAGAAAGGTCGGGTGGTTGGTAAAGAGAGGGTTGTTGTTTATGGAATTGTTATTAAATAATTTTTGTGGTTTAAATATGAGTTCACGATATGTTATTGGGTATGAATAGAAAGGACAGACCTGCACTGCAAACTCGCATAGAAGCTGTATTGCCAACATTAAATGAATACCAACGACGTCGATATTTAGCTGCGGAAGCAAAAGCAGCCGGACCGGGCGGCATAAGTCTTGTCAGCAGGCTCTCAGGCGTCACTTACCCAACCATAGCCACAGGCATAAAAGAACTAAATAACCCAAACACCGTTTATTGGGTAAGTGACCTTATTCTCAGGTAGTGTTTAATATGATCGCTCAAAATCAAAATGGCTATGATTTTGAGGAAAAGAACCAAAAACACAAACAGGTCAATCCCACTCACTGCACAAGAATGTTAAAAATAGAAAAAGGGGTTGATGGAGATATGAAGTGGAGATATCGGTTAACACTCTAAATATAAAATTGGTTCGTTAGCTAATCTACAAAATTTTTCTCAAAAAACTTTTAACACGCATCTAAACATACTCACGAGAATCAAACCAAAAACAGCTCAAACTATTTTTCACTTCCAAAATCTGTATGGATAAAAACCTTTATCAAGTAAAACCAAAATACACGTCATATGTTAAGCATGAACAAAATCGCGTCCTTTCTGCTGATTCCCTTTTTCATAAACGGATTATTTGCAACCGCATTTAGTCCTGTTTCTGCATCAGATTTAACGTCTGCATCAGATTTAGCTGATGAATCGTGGAGTACAAAAATGCCAATGAATCAGGCAAGGGCTGGTTTGGGTGTTGTTGCTGTTGATGGAAAAATTTATGCTATTGGCGGTCAAGCAGATGATGGTTTTGTGGGAACTAATGAACGGTATGATCCAAAAACTGGTAAGTGGGTCAATTTGAAACCCATGCCTACTCAAAGAGTTGACTTTGCCATAGCTGCTTATCGGGGTAAGATTTACTGTATAGGTGGCGAATCAAGAGAGGGCGTATATAGTGGGGTTGAGGTTTATGATGTTGCTACGGATAGTTGGAGTGCTAAAAAAAGACATCTCATTTGATGGACATAGCATTCAAGCGCATGTTGCTGATGGGAAAATTTTTGTAGTAAAAAACACGACTTTTCTTGGGAGACACCTTATACTTTCACATTAGACGTATACAGGTATAATATATCAACTGATGAATGGACACAAGAAGATATACCTTACACAGATTGGGTCGCTACAGGTAGCGCAATGTTTGGTTTTGTTTCAGTTGCGATGGATGATAAAATAATGATTTATTTCAAATATATAGAGCCTGGTAACCTCTGGTATGATGTTTTTGATAAAGCTATGATTTATGACTCCAAAACTGATGCATGGCTTGAAGCAATAACGCCTCCAAATTATCTGGGGTATCCTGCTCGTACTCTGGATCGGGTGTTTGGTGGTTGTATGACGTCAGGTATCTAGTGCCTGAAAACGTTTATTTTTTCCAAGAAAAAAGAACGACTGTTTATGATCCTGTAGAGACTGCTTGGAGCGATGTTGCATCTATGCCTGAGAGCCGAATAGATTTTGGTGTTGCAGTTGTTAACGACATTATGTATGTGATAGGTGGAAAAGTCGCTTGGGAATACGATGATTTCCTTGCTATTAATGAACAATACATACCAAAAGGTTACACTGGCACCATACCGCCTGACGCTTCACCAACTACTACACCAACAAACTCAAACAGGCTAATCATAGGCATAGTTATCGTAGCAGTAATAGCAGTAGCAACAACAGGTATACTGTTAACCAAAAAGAAACAAAAATAACCAAAACAACCACCTTTTTCTTTTTTCCATTTTTAACTAAAAAATAGGTTGAGGTTGACAACAGAATGAACTAAAATACCTCCTCGGCCACTTTACCATGCTTTGCCTGTGATTCATAACGGTTTTAGCGTTACTAATCATTTGCTTTTTCTTAGGGTGTACGCCTTGAATCACTAAAAACGGTTCAAAGCCTACTTTAACCTAATTCAATAGTCTCCTCTATGGTATTTGCAGTCTTTATTATAAAGTTGTCCTCTAATATATGTTGAATTATGAAGTTTTTTTGTCATCTTGTAGAGGAATTATATGAGACATAAATATACAAAAAAATTGTGAGAGTATTGCAAAAAGGATTATAAGATGGTTTAACTCTGTATTTACGATGATTATGAGATGTTCCAAGTGTGGAAGCCAGTGTTGTGTAAACGCAGGATTTAATCACAATAGACAACGTTACAAATGCAAAGACTGCAAATGCCAATTCACCCAAACCACAGACAAAAACGCCACAAAACGCGCCTTCGCCCTCTACCTCTACGTCGTCGGATTATCCATGAATGCCATTCGACGCATGCTAAACGTCGAACCCTCTACCATCCTATATTGGGTGAAGAATTTTGCGCTTAGAACCTATGAAAAACCTACTCCGCAAGGCGAAGTTGTTATTGAGTTTGATGAAATGTGGCATTTTTTATGCTCAAAAAAAACAAGGTCTGGGTCTGGAAGGCATACTGTCGAACTACCGGAGAGTTTGTTGATTGGGGATGTGGAAACCGAAGTGCTCAAACGTTAAAGAAAATGCTTGAGAGATTGCAGACTTTGAAGGTTGAGGTTTTCTTTGCGGATAATTGGGAGGCGTATGTGGAGTTGATTCCG
>JAITCR010000192.1 GCA_031282985.1 Nitrososphaerota archaeon
CACACTATAGTGTCATGAGTTGTAGCCTCACCAACTTAACTCATACGATAACTCCTTTTGTATAACGTATTGCCGCCAATATTTTAAACTCATAAAGAGTTAATCTTCCAAAGACAACCGGGCATGCCTGCCCGCCGCTTATGCTTCTCCATATAAGCAACACGTAAAACCTCAACCATAACATCAAAGGTTTCTTTTTTAACCCAAACAATTGGGCAGTGTACCACTTTAGAATAGTTAATTTAACGTAGCGACAAAATCGTGTTTGCTCCACAGATGATTAGCCGGTTCTTCAAGTTTTGCAGAGAAAAACCACCTTACATTCATGTATAGCACACAAAGCACCTAATCTGTAAAAATCTATTCTATGTTGGCACACTACCAAAAATTCGTAGACGGATCCGTAAAAAGTTTACTCGGTAAATGGAAAAACTTCGCAATATCGCGATTAGACAGGTTATTTTATTCAAAACGAGAATTTCACCTAAGTCCGGTAAAGTTAATGTTTAAAATTAAGTAAAATTTTTGACACAGTTAAAACTTGCCAGAATTCTAAAAAATAGTTAACCATTTTAAGTGTATTTGAAAAATTTGTTAACCGAACCACGAAAAGCTAACATCCACTCGTGGAACCACCACCACATTTTCATCAGTAGAGTAAACCATAAACCTCAAAGGAGCACTCATAGCACCATTCAAATAAAAACCCATATTTTCAATCGCTGTCATACGACTTTGTTGAAAGTCTGAACCAATATACGCTTCATAGGTACCATATGATAAATGTGAAGTATCACTTCGGTCAAACAGTCCCCATGCTGGGTCTGCAAAATGCCATTTACCCTCCACAAAAAACTCCACCCACGCATGAGCACCACCACGGTGACTCCAATTAGCCGCTTGTTTCAACGGCAATTCCAATGACACACCACTAACCATTCGAGTAGGAATACCCTCTGCCCGAAGCAAAGCAGTCATCAGAATCGCATTATCACCGCATACGCCCACTGGATTTTTCAAAAGCTCCGATGCACTGAGTTGTTCTTTGTTAACCTGACTACCTGATGGGTAGTGTATCATTTTGTTGACCTGTTTCACTATGTTTTGGGCGGTTTTGTAATCATTGTCACCGCGTAGCTGTTCACCAAATTTGATAATGTCTTTGTTGTCAGAATCCACATATTGCTGTGGCTGTGTATACGCATCTGAAAGTGGCGCGTCCCAAGATTGGGCGTTTCTAATCAGTGCGACCGAATAGGTTATTGTGATGAGTGTTTCAGAATTTTTTGTTGGTATTTTTGCTGTAAGTTCGTTCCAGCCATCATATCTTTCTATGAAATAATCCTCAAAGCCATCGAAAACATAGTCTGACACTGTTTGGTATCCCGTGCTTGTGGGTAGGCACACGTTCAAATAGATCTGAGAAGTGTTTGTCGAGTTGATTTTGTATGTTTCGGTAATTTGAAAAGTTCTTTGTGGGTTGAAGAAGAAAATGCAGCACAAGGTAGCTGTTGCAACGACTACTGCAAGTATGCATCCAAACATGGTTAAGTATGTTTTCTTTTTCAAATCTTACCTGCCTTCAATATTTATTACAATTGTGTCTCCTATAAAAGTACATTGTTTACCCTGTTCAGTTTTGTTTTAACCAGAAAAAACGAGTATAAGCTATAAAATCATAATTATTTGATTACTTAAGTTGTTCTGCTAAAGAGTCTTTAAAGAATACTTATTAGCGATGAGTTACCTTAGTTTCTGTAGTGTTTAACATGAAATCTCAAAATCAAAATAGCTATGATTTTGAGGAAAAGAACAGGTGCAAACAGGTCAATCCCACCCTCTGCACTCTTTATAGAGAAACGTCATGGAGTTTGTCCTATGGCGATAAATAATGTTCGCATAATCTCACAGAAGCATGGATAAAACAAAGGAGCTAAACACTACCAATAATTTAAAACTGGAAAAAAAGAAAAAGGCTATGATGGAGATATAGCCATTAATCCAGTGTTCAAACCCTGCCCTCGACACCAGTTATTGCCAGAGCTTAACTTATCGACCTGCATTATTGCATTTTTATAGTAATTCTCTTATTAGTAAAAAATATAGTAATTAGAAGTGTGATGAGAACTATGACTTCAGTAACTGTAACGCGAGACATTCACAGGTTACCATACCTAAAGAGATACGGGAAGTAGTAGGGATAGCTGAGGGTGATCGGGTGAAGATGAGTGTGGTGGAAGGTAATAAAATAGTAATTGAAAAAGCTGGTGAAGAAGTATGGAACGATTGCACAGATTTTTTACCTGATGACTTTGAAAAAATACTCACCGCTATACGTTTGGATTCCACAAACAGATTCAAACGGCTGGGATTGATTCCATAATGCCCCAAAAACAGAAACAAACACCAACCACCAATCCTTTGACAGTATTTGTTGATACCTCTATAATCGTTGACATAGACAGAGGAAAACAAGATACAATTGAACTATGTAAACAGTTAACCAGCACCAATAGTGCATACATAAGCACAGTAAGCGTCTCTGAAATTCTAACAGGTTCATACCTACGAAAAGATCACACCCTTGCAGTGAAAAAAGCTGAAAAAGTGCTCAACCATTTTCGCTGGGTTTCTCTAAACGGAGAAACAGCCAAATTCATAGCTGAACTCAACGCATATTTAATTGCAAAAGGCCAACCTATAGAATACCAAAACATAGCAATAGCTGCCTCCTTTCTCTTAGAAAACTGCAATATTTTACTGACTGAAAACAAAGAACACTTTGAACGGCTGCCAAATCTGAAAAATAAAGTCATGACAACTAAAGAATTCTGTCAAAAAACCCCTGAGAACTTTTAAACGAGAGTTTTCACCTATAGGGAGATAGCGCCATTGTTTGAATTTGAGCAAAGACATCAGATGTAGTCAGATTTTTCCACAGTTTTAGAGAAGTGTCAACCATTGCATCACATTTAGAAAC
>JAITCR010000201.1 GCA_031282985.1 Nitrososphaerota archaeon
ATTGATGTTGTTTGGGCTGATCGTGTTGAAGTTGAAGCTGCAGAGTTTGATGAGATGGGGTCTTTTGTTCATGATAAATCTCATCAGTGTTGGCTTGGTGGGCCATTGACCATAACACCCGGACAGTTTGGCATACTGCTTTGGTACGCGAGAACACAAGTATTTGGATGCTTTGCTTGTTTTACTTTTTGCGTTTAGGATAAAGTGTGTTTACTGTGGTGATAATTTTGCACATCAATCCCATGTTAAAGGTAGTGTTGTATTGCCGGGCAAGCGTATACGCAGCGTATTGAACGTAAGCATTTATCGTTACGTATCTGGTGCAGCCGGCTGGTTCGAAAAGGGATTCGCTTTTCAAAATTAGAAGTCATGCATCACACAGTTATTGGTTTGATCATTAACTTTTGGTTCTTCAAAAGACAACTACCCTTTAACCTGCTTTAGGACACCACCAATTAGTTGGTTAGCTTTTATTAGTGGATCTCCCAGGTTTGATAATACTTCCAGCTGTGTTTTTGTTCCAAATAAGTGCAGTTGACCCATACAATTCCCCTACCTTGCCTTTACTACACATAATGTCCATGATAGTTAAGAGGTTTTCGGAGGCTGCCTATAGAGCCTCGGTGGGCTAACATGAAGCGTGCTTTGTCTGATTTGATGCCTAAATGTGAAACACTACAAGAAGCCATATACACCCATTTTGGAGAGCATAATTCTTAAACTATTCTGCTATAGCATTGTTATCTGGTAATTTTTGCTGTTCGCACTGTTTCAAGACAGCTTTTGGCTTCACGATTATTTTCAAAGTATCGTCGTACTGGCTCAAGTATGTTTCCAAGTTCAACAGCGACACCAGTTTTCAAATCCATTGGATGCAAATTACCTTCAACATAGGCTGTTTCCAGCTCCTGATAACTTTGAAAGTCAATATTTCCACCAAATTTAGTGGGACGCTCAATTGTAAAAACTGGTTTTTCACGGAAAACGATGTATTTGCAAACATCCAAAACAGGATTGTGTTTAACAGTCCGTTCAGGACAAAATGCTTTACTCATTTTTTGCTTAATCTCTTCAGGCTGGTCATAAATGAATACACATGTATCAGGTTTACTTTTAGACATTTTTGCACTGGCTATAGCTTCTTTTTCTTGACTCTCTGGAATAGGCCATACCCCTGGTTTAGCTAACCCTTGCAACAAGTGATGGTGAACACAAACAGGTTTCCAGTGCCCAATTTTTTCGCCAATTTCGCGGCTAACTACGTTGGCTTTACGTTGATCCATGCCGAGTTGACAAATTTTGACCTCCATTTCAAAAATGTCTGCAACTTGCATAGGTGTATATAGGTAATCTGAAACGTAATGAGCTTCACTTTCTTTTCTGCCCGCAACCTCTAGAGTTCGAACTGTACGTGCAACTGTAAGTTCTTTAGAAACTTTAAGAACCCTAGCCCAATAATCAATATTTTTGTAGAGTTCATCATAGTAGATGAATTCTACTTTGTCTGCTGGAACACCAAGTGCAATCCATGAGTGTCTAAACAGGTCAGCTGCTTTGTGAATAAGTGTTAAATCGCCACCAAGTTTATTATTTAAATATGCATGCCAAGATGCCAAAAAAACTTTGAAACGCACACCAGCTTCAACAAAGTCTTTCATTTTGTAGGCACAAATAACACCTGTACCCAAATGGACAAGACCAGATGGCTCCCAGCCACCATAAGCTATGGGGTGATCCTCTGTTTCAAGCAAGTGTCTTAAATCTTCAACCGTTACAACTTCTTCTGTTGGCGGTCTACAGATAAGTTCAATTTTTCTTTCAATATCCATTGCAATTCACAGCTTGATGTTTGTTAACTGCTATGTTATATTTGTTTAAAAATAAATGGGTTTGCATAAAAGAAAACAAAAATAAGAACCTGTCCTCGATAATAATTGCTGAATAACGCCATTGTTTATGTTGTAATAACCTATATTCTTCAATAGCCACGGTTATTTTGTAATGGCAACCTCCAAAAACATGTATTTTAGACTTCAAAACAATAAAAACAAAAATGAACCTTCATAAAGCAACGATTCCTACTTTTACCTGATTTTTAGAAAAACAAAACATCCAATCTTAACTAAAAACAAACCCACCAACCACAACCCACCAATCTTTCAATATTTTAAACACAAACAACCCACAACAAACACATACCACCTCAAATTATACACCAAACTCTTACAAACAACACCACAACCCACACGACCCAAACCATGAACACACAAACCAACACCTGACATAAACATAGCCACATAACCAAAAACATACTCAAACCTACAACACACGCGCAATAAACCGATTACCTTCCGCCTCTCACTTAACGACTTATTACAAAAACCCTAGCACAAACATGAACCCTAACACTTGAAAATAACCTTAAAAACTCACCCCTATAACACAACATACCCACAATTCACTTTTAACATCCTACCTTCTTCATCAACCAAACCAACAAACTCTTAACTATCATGAACCGACGCATCCGTTACACTAGACCTCTTGCGAAACTAAAATAAGTTGGTATGTTGTTTGTTTTGATTTATAATGATTATGTAAAGTTTGAGACGTTGAGTGGTTATTGTGATGAAAAGTTTCGTCGGATAACAGGTGTTAAG
>JAITCR010000007.1 GCA_031282985.1 Nitrososphaerota archaeon
GACAACAATCTGAGAGGTAGAGAGGAAATACATGAGAGGGCAACTTATCCCAGCGATATAACACACAAACAATTCGAAATAATACGACCTACCCTTGAAACAGCACGTAAAACAACACCCACACACCATAGATCTCTACTACATTTTCTGTGCCGCACGCTACTAAAAACGAGAAGACTACCGCTGACATTCACTGCCCATGATTTTCCCAAATGACAAATCTGCTACTACCCCCACAACGTTTGGAGAACAACTAAGGAAAACAAAGAAAGTGCCCTTGATTGCGTTTTGCACGAATTAGCTGAGAACGAGCCGGACTGTGTCAAAAGTCAAAGTCTAACTCGTTAAACCACAATATGCAGTGTATAATAAAATAACACACACTGTGTATAGCGTATTGAGGTTAGTAAAAATTAGTTTTGACACAGGCTGGAGCGCGTCATTAATGGCCAAGACCAGCAGACAAGTAGTATGATCAACGTGGATTCTAGAAGTGTTAAAAATACTGATACAGCTAAAGCAGAAGGGATTTGATGTGGGAAAAAACGTTTGGCGTTAAATTGCATATAGCAGCTTGACTTTAAATACATAAGGTGTTGTAAGGGTATGGGTGATGAAAATGAGGCCTATATCTGTAGAAGATAGAGAAAAAATAGTCAAGCATAAAGCCAATGGCGAGAGTGAAAAAAACATTGCCAAATGGCTAATGATAGGCTGCAGCACAGTCCATCAAATATTGACTCTACACAAAAAAACAGGGTTAACATATAAAAAAAGACTCTCCATCCAAACGGTAGAAAAGACCAGACGTTGTAGAAACTCGTGAAAAATGGCGTAAAAATCAAGGGGAACTAGACAAATGCAGATTATTTTTTCTTGATGAATGCAGCATAAACATTGGTATGACGCCGCTTTATGGTTGGGTGAAAAACATGTTCGGTGGAGGATTATGTGTCGGATGGGCGGTTTAAGCGTAAATCGTTGATTTCGGTGCTTGGTTGGAGGGTTTAGGGCTTCTATGATTTTTAAAGGTACGTTGAATGGTGAGGTTTTTGAGTCTTATGTGTCGGAGGTTTTGGCTCCTGCGTTGGAAGCGGATGATGTTTTGGTGTTGGATAATTTGTCAGTGTATAAAGTTAAGGGTGTGCTTTTGCTGTTGCTTGGAAAGGGGTGGCGGTTATTTATTTGCCCAAGTATTCGCCTGATTTGAGTCCTATAGAGTTGGCGTGGTTAAAGATGAAAACGTTGCTTCGTAAGTTGAAGTCTAAAGCGGAAGAGGAACTGCAAACGGCGCTCCTAAGTGCATTTAAGTGGATCTCAGAAAAAGACATTTCAAACTACTTCAAACACTGCGGATATGCCTCAATTTAAAATCAAAATGCCATAAAAAGTCAAACTGCTATATAGGTATTTTGTTTCCGCTAAAATTCAGTTTTGAAGTTCCCAGTTCCTCTTTGATTTCATTTAATTGTTCTTCATTGAACACCGTGCCGTCTCTGCAAACGCGGTATTTACCAATGACACAGCTACCACACAAACCCATGCCACATCGCATCAGACGTTCTAGGCTTGCTTCAAGAGGTAGCTTATGTTTTTGGGTTAACTCAAAAATTTTTTTAACCATAACTTCGGGTCCACAAGTGTATATAGCATCGAATTTTTCTTGGTTTAAGAGTGTAGCTAATGGTTCAGTGACTAAACATTGCAGACCGTATGTTCCATCGTTTGTTGTTGCTATTAAATTATTTTTTTCTTGACAAACATTGCTTAGTTGGTCCATAAATAGCAGTTCGTTTTTAGTTTTAGCGCCGGTTATGAATGTTATTTTTTTAGTTTTGTTTGATAGGTTTTTTGCTAGAAATATTAGGGGTACTGTTCCTGTTCCTCCACCTATTAGGAGTATGTTCCCGTGGTTTTGGGTGAAGCTGTTTCCAAATGGCCCTCGTATTCCTATGGTTGCACCAGGGTTCATGTTGTGGAGGTGTTGTGTTGCGTTGCCTACGTTTTTTACTGCTACGCTAATTATGCCTTTTTCTGTTGTTGTGTTAAGTATGCTTAATGGGATTTCGTCTATTCCTGGTATCCATAGCATTAAAAATTGTCCAGGTTTAGCTTTAGCGCATTGTTTATCTTTGAAAGTGTAGGTTTTAACGGAGAGGCTTTCAGTTTTTACGTCTATTATGTTAGTTGTTCGTAAAGTGTTAGTTTTAGTGATGAGATAATCCGACAATTTCATTTACACTCCTGAGATGTTTCTTTTTTAAATATGTTTCAATGCCTTGATTTATTGTTTGGAAAACTTTGGGGCTATCAAATGCTATAGCTGTGCCAATTTGTACTGCGCTAGCGCCAGCTAAAAAGAATTCCACCGCATCTTGCCAACTGCTAATTCCACCACACCCAACTATTGGTATATTGGCAAGTTTTTCTCTTATATCATAAACACAACGTAATGCAACGTTTTTCATTGCGGGACCTGACAAGCCACCTTTTATGTTATTTAAAATCGGCCGAGTCGTTTCCACATTAATTGCTATTGCTCTAAGAGTGTTAACCGCGGTTAACGCATCTGCGCCCGCATCAACAGCGGTGCTTGCCAAATGCACAATGTCGGTTACATTAGGGGAAAGCTTTACAAAAACAGGCACTTTAACCGTTGCTTTTACAGTTTTAACTACTTCAAATAAAAGCGCTGCATTCTGCCCAATCTCTGAACCCGTCTGCTTAACATGAGGACAAGAAACATTTAACTCCAAGGCATCTGCACCCGCCGCCACAGCTTTCCCTGCAACAACCGCATACTCTTCAGCAGAATAACCAAAAATACTCACAATCAACGGTTGACGAATCAACGTTTTTGAACGCCTAATCTCCTCAGCATACACCTGTATACCAGGATTTGGCAAACCCATAGCATTAATTAAACCACTCTTTACCTGAACCACCGTTGGATTAGCATAACCACACCTAGGCTGCAGACTCACAGACTTCGTCACAACAGCACCCGCACCACCCTCAATCACCCTAAACATAGACTCAGCAGAATAACCCAAAACCCCTGAAGCCAACATACCTGGATAATCAAGACTCAAGCCAGCTATCTGCAAACTCAACGTACTACTTCCCAAATAAACTACCTCTCTAATAAACAAACCACAGATTACTTTATAAAAGATAAAGATACTGACACCTTAACTTAGTAAACATGTTGCAATACAGAATTACAGAATTGTCACCGATAACTGATTAATATTGCAGCGTTTGTTTTTCCTTTAGATGTTGTTGTAATGGGTTACTTTTCGATTTGTGACTGTATTCGTTCCAATAAGCATGCTACTACATAATAACTGGTTTCAAATAAAATATAATCCAATGTGTTTTTGTCCCATAAAATTTTTATCTGTGACGGAAAATCGTCGTCTTTGTTCCAAAATTGGAAAACAGCTGGAAAGAAATCAAAAATGTTTATTTTAAAACTAACATCAGCACTTTCATTAACTGTGTAGTCAATTCCTCCTAATTTCGAGCAGGCATTATAAATGTTAGTTGCGTTTCCTGAAAAGTGTTCCGCAAAATCAGCATATAATTCTTTTTCAGCTTTTTCTCCAATTGATGAAAACTTGCTAAAATATGAAATCGGACACCAAACATTTGATAGCTGCAACGGTTTTTCTGAACAGAGCATATCCATTATTGACATTATCTCAAGAGGATTTTTACACTCTACTTCATCATTATCCGCTACCGTTTTATACACGTATCCCGTTTTTTTATCCACCTTAAATGGTTGATAGATAAAATTAAGATAGACATAATTTTCATCACAATTAACATAATCACGAGAAAATTTCCTCATTATTTTATCATAATCCCACGCTACAAATATTCTCCTATCGCTGGGAATAAGTTTAGAACACCCAGAGTTTTCTCCATAACTCATAATGCTTCTTCTCTATAACTAAAGACATCACATGCATACTTAAAAACACAGCAACTTGTAATCAATAGATACTGCTGCATAGAATTGATGAAGCTTTTTAGAATCTGTCCTCCACGACAAACGCATGAACTGTCCCATTTTAGACAAAAGACAAAAATTTGACGCTTTTCAACCCATTTTTGTTCTAATTACTTGATTTTTATCGTAAAACAGCACCTTTTGTCAGCGTGTTAAACTTCAACGCTATAAATATTGCGCCTATTTTGCTTCATGCGTTTGTCGTGACCTGTCCTCAATATTTTTAAAAAAATTTGTTTGGTGAAACGAGAAAATAACGTTATATTTCATTTTTAATTGTGTTTTATGCAATGTTAATGACACTAAATTATGTGTATCATCACAATTAATGTTAAACAGGACAAACAAAACATATCTTGTAAATAAACAATATAAAAAGAAAAAAATGTTACAAAATAACCGTGACCATTGAAGAATATAGCCATTACAACATAAACAATGGCGTTATTCAGCAATTATTATTGAGGACAGGTTCTTAAATACGTAGAGTTGATATTCAGCATTTAACTGGTGAATGTATACAAGATACTGTTTAGTGAGGTGTAAGAGATTACTAATAAAAGAAAAGAATCCGTTCAAATACGTTTTGAAATATTGGAATTCCTTTTCTTTAGTGACAAAAACCAGTTACGCACACATGTTTGGCGTAAAGCAACAGCTGTGTCATATCATGACTTTTTAAAACATTTAATTTACCTAAAAAACAAAGGGTTTATTGACGAAGGCCCACGGACGTCTCTTATTAACCGTTGAAAGAAGAAAAATCTACACAAACCTCCGAGATTCACTCCCCTCATTACTTTAAACATTCACCAATGGTGCATCACCTATATAACCACAGAAAAACACAAAAAGATGACAAATATGAACGAAAAAGAAAAACAACAACAGCAACAGAATTGCCCAGTTAAAACAACACATGAATTCTTATCTGAAATTAACAAAGAATGGTGTTGCTTTAAACGAGGTGCAATAATGAGCATTATTGTTTGCTCACTTTTGATAGTTAGCTTTGTTTCTGCTTTTTTACGCATAACTAAAACTCACGGCTTTGAAGTTAGTGAACTATTTTTAGTGCTACCTATAGCAGGATTTTTAATTTACACAATTTACCTAATGATCTCCCAATACAGATTCTTTAGACAATGGAAAAACGCATGGAACACATTTACAGTTACGAAGAAAAACTGCTCGCAGACAACAAAGATAACAATAACAAAAACAACGAAGAAACCTAAACAAGCGAGAAACAACACTAAGTAAAAAATCAAATACTACCCATAACAATTTTTCATGTAGGTCATACACATTGCTCAAGTCCTCTCCAAATTTGCCCTCTCAAATACGCGTTTCCTTAGGTACCGCCATATATTTGGGTCTACTTGAAGGCAAAATAGATGTAAACCCTACAACAGCATATTTAATGACTTACATCGAAGGAAAATGCACTGCTAACTGTGGCTTTTGCCCCCAAGCTAGAAACAGCAAAAGTAATGCCGATAGACTCTCAAGAGTTACCTGGCCCTGTTTTCCTTTTTCTTCAGTAACTGCAGCGTTAGATACTGTGGTTAAAAATGGTAAAATTAAACGCGTCTGCATACAGGCCTTAAATGTTCCTAACGTGTTTTTACACATTGAAGCTTTAGTTAAAGAAATAAAAAAACAACAAAATGTCCTTGTTTCTGTTTCTTGTCAACCATTAAACTGTCAAAACATCCAACTCCTCAAAAACGCTGGCGTTGATCGCATTGGCATTGCCTTAGATGCTGTAACTGAAACAATTTTCCGTAAAATAAAAGGTGATACAGCGGGCAATGCATACAGTTGGAGCCATGAAATTAGTCTACTTAAAGAGGCCCTGTCAATTTTTGGAGTAGGTAATGTTAGTACACATTTGATTGTGGGTTTAGGTGAAACTGAAAAAGAAGTTACAGATATAATTCAGTGGTGTGTAAACATGGACATTTTGCCTGCAATGTTTGCATTCACACCCGTTTGTGGCACTGTTTTAGAGAAGAACACACAACCGGATATTTTGTCTTATAGACGGTTACAGCTTGCACGATATCTGCTTGTTTATGGCATAACCCGTTTGGAACAGATACATTTTAACACAACTGGCAAAATAACGTCTTTCAAAGTAAACTCTGACGTTTTAGAAAATATTATAAATAGTGGTCAACCATTCCAAACTTCAGGATGCCCCAATTGCAACAGGCCATTTTACAACGAAAAACCCCGCGGCCCGCTATATAATTATCCAAGAATTTTGAGCAAAAAAGAAATAGCTGAAATAAAAAAACAGTTAGTATATTAAAGCGATGGTGATTTATTGTCAGAACTCATTTTTGGTTTTTGACGTGTTACCTGTTCTACAAGTCGCCAGAATTCATCCATAGCATAGCCTTTCTGTAACTCCTTCATTAGCTTCTTTACTTGATAATACGTCATTTGAGCTTCACCCTTATCTAAGCCTTCATGTGGACCTTTTATACGTCTGAAGAGTTCATCCATTTGCCTTGGAGATGCTCTAATTCCAGCTTTTTCCAACATTTCTTGAATTAAATTTTGACCTGTATTTCTACCTATAAAAACTGTGGTTTCTCGTCCAACAATTTCAGGTGGAAACGGCTCAAAAACTAGCGGATGAGCTAGCATTTCTTCAACATCTTCTTCTACTTCATGAGCAAAAATGTTCTCACCAATGATTGGTTTATGGAATTGGATTGGTAACGCAAAAGCTTTTTCAGCTGTTTGAGAAATTCTTGAAATTTTACCCAAGTCAATACCTGTATCAATATTGTAGAGCAATTCCGCAGATGTTACAACTTCTTCAAATGGCGCAATGCCTGCGCGCTCGCCAAAACCGGCAATACATGTATGCATATACGACACGCCCTCCTCCATAGCGGCTAACGTGTTTGCTGCAGCTAAACCGAAATCGTTATGACAGTGAATAGACATGGGAATCTTTTTCTTTATAGTCTCAGACAAACCATCACGAACATGAGACATTAAATACTTCATAGATAAAGGCCTTATGAAACCAACAGAGTCTGCAAGACCCAGTCTAGATGCACCAGCATCCACAGCTTGCTGAAACACCTGCAATATATCCTCAATAGCCGTCCTTGTGCCATCCATAAGCATGAAATTAACTGTTGCCCCATGATTCTTGCAGTAAGTAATAGACTCCACAATTTTCTGTAACGCCTGCTTCTTGGTTATTTTATACCTATACTGCAAATTCAACCCATTAATAGGCGCTTCAAGGGTAATTTCTTTTATACCACATTCTAAGCATGCATCAATACTTGACTTAGTTGGTTCAGCAGAAGCAGTAAGTTTCGCATGCTCAAAACTCTCATTAACTATTTTACTAACATTACGCTTTTCCTCATCTGAAAGAGCTGGAAAACCAACATTAATTATAGCTACACCCGACTCATCCATCAACTTGGCAAGTTTCACGCGCTCAACATACGTCAAATAAACAGTCGGTGCTTTAACTCCTTCACGAAATGTTTCATCCCAAATGAATATATGCTCAGGAAGCTTAGGCGGTAGATTCTTACGTAGCCTATTATAATTAACAATTAGCCCCTGCGTTTCAAGCTTTTTAAATATGGTCTTCCTCATCTACTAGCCACGCCCAACAAGATAATAGCTTAAATTTAATGTTAAATTACAAGTTCTTATATAAAAACAGCATTCTAAACTACAGTATATCCTCACTAATTAACCTTTGAGTACCATTATAAAAACAAAAATATTCTAAAAACAACAACATAAAACACCAATTCAAACACAAATTACACACACAAACCAGCTATAAATTCAAAACAACAACAATAATAACACTATAAACACAACAACCAACAAAAACAAGAACAAAGCGCCTTCGGCGCGAATTAACTAGACACTACCAATTTGCATAATCATCAGTATCCCCCTCAACATAAACCAAACCACCCCCTTCATCAGACCCAGACACACCAACAAAATCCATAGCATAACCACAATTCGAACAACAAACCACCACCCTCTTCAACTTAACAGACACCTTTTCACAACTAAACACAGTAAGC
>JAITCR010000072.1 GCA_031282985.1 Nitrososphaerota archaeon
GGTTCTGTAAAAGATAGTTTTGTTGGTTGTGGTTGGAGTAAAATTGGGTTAAAAAATCGGGAAAAATAAAAAAATTTACAATCGCACCTTGTCAGGGCAAAAAGGCTTTTACATAGAAAGATTATAAAATACAGAAAACAAACCAGACATTTTTCAAAATTACATCTCCAAAAGGCCAGAGGTTCATAAAAACATGTTTAAGTGAACCATTTTTCTAGTGACGTTTTGCTTTTCTGCTTTTTACTTCCTATATTCATGCGTTCAAGGGATTTCTGTATGCGTTCTTCTGAAAACTCTTTTTCTCCACAGAGAAAATCAACTATGCCCTGCTGACTTAGGTCTTTCCATTCCGTTTTATAATCATCTGAAACCTTTGGTTGTAGGAAAATATTTCTAATTTCAACTGGTTCAACTGGAAAAGTGGCGTCTTTGATATGTGGTAGTGTTGCTTCTAATGTGCCGTGTTCTTTGATTAGTTTAAGCGCAGTTTTTGGGCCTATTCCTTTAATACCATCGGGGTTAAAGTCCGTGCCAATTAAAATGCCCACATCAACTAGTTGTTCATAGCTTAATTTGCAGAAATTCAGAATTTTAGGCAATTCTGCTACTTCAGGTGTAATGTCTACGTACATGTTTTTGCTTGGCAATTTGCGTCTACCTGAAATTGCAACATTACGTAACAGTTTAGGGGCTCCAAAAAGCAGGCTGTCATAGTCTTGGCTCACACAATAGTCTGCAGTACCCTGCTTAGCCATGTATGCCGCTTGAGCTTCGCCTTCTCCAGGTGCTTGAATCCATGGTAGTCCCATTAATTCCAATAATTTTATGCTATCCTCTAACATGTAATCTTTCATGGTTGTAGCAGCTTGAGCATACGTACGCATTTTTGCTACATCCCCAGTCATGGCAGCCTTTTCATATTCCGCTACAGCTTGTACTTTAATTTGTTTACGACGTTCAATTTCCGTAGCTTTAAGCGCTGGAGATTTACCGTCAAAAATGTAAACTGGTTTTAAACCCATCTCAATTAGGTTGCTTGTGCGATAAAAAAGGCCACTTAGGTGACTTGTAATTTTCCCTGTACTGTCTTTAAGAGGCGTACCATCTGGTTGACGGATAATACTTAAAAACTGATAGATAGCATTGTAGGCATCTATGGCAATTGTCTTCCCATTTAAATCTTCCAACTTTATGGAAGTTTTCGGTATTAAATCCTTAAAGTTTACGCCCAAATAAACACCACTTGAAATAAGCGTTTGGTTAAATAATAGTTTTATTTACCTTTTAGCGTTTCTATAGTTAACTGTGCTTTTGAATGTTTGTCTTTTTTAAAGTGTGTGTAATAGTTAAACAGTTGGAAACAAGTGTTTTTTAAGCATAGCAGTTATAAGGAACCCTTTACAATAAAAAACGCAAGAAGGTCAGTATATGACAGAAAGAAATCCATTATCTCTGGTAACCTGTACAAGTTGCGGTAAACCAATTGCACCAGGGTCCGAGTCAACAAAGTTCCAGTGTCCAAACTGTGGTGAAATGCAAATTAAACGAGATGGAAAATGCCGCAAATTTGGGCGACTTTACAAATGCCCAAAATGTGGTTTTCAAGGACCATAATATAGGTGAAATTTAATGGGTGCTATACTTGTAACATACAAAGTTTTCCCTGAAGATATACTGGATAGTTTTGGCCCTCTAAAAACTGAAATAACAAAAATTCTTCCTAGTGCCTCTAAAATTGAAGGTTGGGGTGAAGAACCAGTTGCATTTGGTCTAGTTGCATTACTTGTTCAAATACGCTTCCCAGAAGACGTTATGGGCATCGTTGATGAATTCGAAGTTGAAATGAGCAAAATTAAAGGCGTAAGCCAAGTTCAAACCTTCCAAATTCGCAGAACAAGCAGAGACTAACTTTCTTCTCTTTATTCCACCAATTTGTTACAATTCTTAATTTCCAAGTTTATGTTGGCTCTCTTTTCTTTTAGCATGATGTTCCGTTTACTTATTGATACCAAAACACACTTAGGTAAAAACTACAATTGATTGAAAGAGGACAAATACATTGTCAGATTTGGCTAACAGTTGCGAGTACTTAAATATCGATAAAATATGCACTGTTTTTAGTGATAATCCTAAAGCAAAAAATAACCGACAACTAAAATGTAAAAACGCTCAAAACATTACCAGCTGTTGCTATCTCTGCCTATCTAAACTCCAATGTACTATAAGTTGTAAATATTTGGAGCAATCTGAAAACTATGCTCAACCTCAACAATATGAAACTGAAAAAAACATGTCCATGCATGTTACAAACGAGCGAAAAGTTGAAACTTTACAGCTTGTAAATATTCCCGTTGCTTTTTGTTTCTCCTGTAATACAGAGATGGCATGGGCTAAAACTCAGTTTACTGTAGACAATTGGAAAGGTAATACTGCCTCCATATTAACTGGAGATAAAGTATTGCCTGTCACTGTTTTCTTATGCCCCCAATGTGGCAAAATAGAATTTAAAGCAACAGACGTAATAAGAAAAGAGGAAATGTAAATTATGGTTCATCGTAGAGTTCGCGGTGGAAAATTCAAAATAAAATACGAAGAAAAACCCTGCCCTGTAGAGTTAGAGCAAGAAATGGATGTAACCATAATTGACTTAGCTCCAAGCGGCGATGGACGACTAAACATTAGAGGTTATAGTATACTTGTACCTAAAGCTAAACCGCGCGAATGCGTAAAAATCAAAATAACCCGCATTGATGAAAAAAACGCTGTTGGCCAAATAATCCCCTAAAACATAATTGATCACAAACACCATTTTGCATAAAAAATAGTTTTTATATCCCACGACAAACGCATGAACTGTCCCATTTTAGACAAAAGACAAAAATTTGACGCTTTTTAACCCATTTTTGTTCTTGTTAACGACTTTATATAATTGATTGTTAACGACTTTATATAATTGAGCTGCCCTTCTTTTTGAAGGGCAGCGACCTTCAAAATTGCCATCAAAAACATTATGTTGCTTGCACAGAATTGGGAGCAGTTCAAAATTATGAACCCCAACCTCTCACAGTACAAAATCGATGAAGTAGAAAAGGTGCTTCACTGTCGAGACCCAAAATATGGCTTTTTAACCTACAAATGCTCTGAATGTAGTACACCAAAACTATTCCATTGGCGTGTAAGAGTCGTATTTGCCCTCAATGTGGTAAAAAGCATGCTGATCAATGGGCTGATGAGTTGGTTGGTAGGCTTTTTGCGGTGTCTCATCGGCATATGGTGTTTACTATGTCTGAAGAGTTCCGTGTAGTGTTTGAGGTGGATCAGAGCTTGTTTAAGGTGCT
>JAITCR010000086.1 GCA_031282985.1 Nitrososphaerota archaeon
GGTTGAAGATGCCTTGATCAAAAATGGAACATTTTCACTACCGGGACGAAAAGCACTACTGAAAAGCGACATGGAATATGAAGTGGTTTTAATCGATACTACAGAATCACTGCAGAGCGTCCTAAAAAAAGCAAAGGAGCTACTACAGTGACAAAAAGAAAAAGAAACATCCATAAAGGTTCAAGTGGTTGTAAACAAAGCTGGTGGTTAAATCATTTGTATATCATTTGTTAATGGTAGGTGTCATGCTTTTAGGTTATTTAAAGAGCAAAGCTAAAGTTTGATTCTAAAATCCGAGCTGTTGTAGACACAGGATATATTGGCATTACAAAGTTTCATGCTAATTCAGTAATTCCGGTAAAGCGCAGTAAGAAAAGACCGTTAACCAAAGAAGATAAAGTGTTTAACCGATCTGTTTCAAGTGAGCGTGTTTTAAATGAACACATGATCGGTCTGATTAAGCGGTTTAAAATCGTGTCAGATCGTTATCGTAGTAGACGTAAACGCTTCGGCTTAAGATTCAACTTAATATGTGATATCTGCAATTATGAAAACTAGCAGTTTTGCAAGAAGTCTATTGTTTTGACTTTTTGGTCTTCCTTTCGGCACATTTTTCACTGATAATGCATAAAGCAACCAAACTACATAATTCTATCGTATATTAGGACACTGTCAAAAATTGAAGCATTAAATAAAATCAGGTCTTTATCGAATAGCTTCTTTCTACATGCAGTGCAAGTTTTTGCCGCAAATCCTAAAAAGCATAAATATGCGTTATTACTGTAGAGGAATTTTATTTGAAGCGCATTGAAGCTCGTATTAAAACACCATTTGGCGAAGTTGTCATTGAAGGCGATAGTCCGCAGGAGATTTTAAACATGATGGAAACGATTCCTGAGAATTTTGTGGAGAAAATGTCTGATGTTGTTTTTAAGCGTTTAACCCTTTCGAAGGTTCAGTTAAAGGGTATTATTGAATTAACAACTGAGGGGCCAATTATTGTAACTCGTGAGGGTTTGACTCATTATGAAGCTGCAGGTTTGATTCTTTATGCTTCAGATGAACATAAAAATACAGTTACCCAAGTGCAGAAGCTATTAGAATCCAGTGGCATTAAGAGTATGGTTCCTGCGCGTTTAAATGAAATGACTAAACGTGGTCAAGTGTTCAAGCCTGATCCAAATAAGCCTGAATTTAAATTAACTATTCAAGGTGAAAAATGGGTTGAGATTGAAGTGATAAATAGGCTTAAAGAGAAAACAAGTTAAACACACATTTGGAGAGTGCAAATAGCACTCTGGCAGGCTTTTTTTGTTGACATATTGATAGATAGTTGCTGTTTTGTTCTATAACTCTGTTAGTTTGCTGTGTATAACTGTTTGTAGGGGTTTTTTGCATTAGGCTTTAATACGTAAAATTGACCTTTTAGGAGGGATTGCGAATTCATGTTGAAATATTCGGCGAATTCGGAAATGTATGGTTTTATTTCTATTAGGTCTTCCTTTGAGGCAATTTCTGCTGTAACTTGGGCTGGTAGTCCTATAAGTTCTTTATCTGTTTTTATGAAAATTTTTCCTCCATGCATTCCGGTTCCTGTAAAGTTTCCAATAGGTACAATGTCTTCTGTGCTTATGCCGAGTACTACAATTAGTCCACCTGCTATGTATTCGCCTAAAAAGCTGCCTACTTTGCCACCTATAATAATTGTCGGTTTTTTATCTTTGTATTCTTTCATATGAATACCTGTTCGGTATCCTGCATCGTCGCGTACAAAGATACTGCCTCCTCGCATGGCATAGCCAAGTGCGTCACCGGCGTTACCATGTATGATGATTTTGCCATCATTCATAGTATCACCAACTGCATCCTGCGCGTTGCCTTTTATTGTTATAACACCTCCATCTAAATATGCGCCAAGTGCGTTACCTGGTGTTCCATTTATTGTAATTTTTTTCTCTTTTAAACCACTGCCGATAAATCGTTGCCCATAACAATCCGTTATGTAAACATCCTCTGTAGCTTCTTTTATTTGTTCATTTAATTTTTTAAAGTCAAGATCTTTTGCTGAAATGTTCATTTTATTTTTTCTCCTCCTAATTTGACCATTCTAACATTTTTAGTAAATGCCATAAGTCCCGGTTTTTCACAGACAAGTACAAAATCAATTGTGTCAAGTGGGGTTCTTTCGCGGATTAAGCTCGTATAAATCCCAGCCTTCTCCACGTTGCCAACAAGAATATACCCGTTTAGTTTATTCTCACTGTAGAATAGGCGTTTATAATTTCCGTTTTTATTTTCAGTGTACGCATCGCCATTATAACTTCCGGCTGTAATTATGTGTAAACCGAAAAATCCAATGGCATTCATGGGAATTGCCTTGTCAAAACTCTTTTTACCACCGGCCATATTGATCCCTGCGCACTCACCTTGTATGTAAGCATTGGGTAGTAATGCCATTATTTTGTTTTGACCACTTGACACATCAAACGTTTGTGTACAGTCGCCTGCTGCGTATATGTCAGGTGTGGTGGTTTCTGATTTTTCGTTTATGAAAATTCCGCGATCAATTTGAGCTACCTCTTTGAGTAGTCCAGTATTTGGGCGTACACCCACAGCAAGAACAAGAACATCAAAAGGTATCCTATCACCGTTATCTAATATAGCGGTATTATATTCAAACCGTTTTACACTACAAGAAAGTCTAAACGAAAGGCCCATGTTCTCTAGGTGAAACTGAACCAGCTTAGCACTGTCATCATCTAAAATACTGGACAATATCTTTGGTGCAAGGTCAAGTACGGTAACATGTGCAACTCTTTTTAAAATACCCTCAGCACATTTAAGTCCAATAAGTCCTGCACCAACAATTAGCACCTGCTTGTTTTGACTTAAAACATTGTTTAATTTTTGTGCATCATCAAAGCTCATAAACGTGTATTTGTGATCTACCAAATCAAGCCCTTCAAATGGTGGAACAAACGCTGTTGAGCCCGTTGCAACAAGCAACTTGTCAAATGATATTTGATTTCCATTTGATAGATACACTTGCTTTGTTTTAGCATTTACTTCTGTTACAGTACCCTGTATCAGGGTACAATGATTCTCTGCATAAAAACTATCCCCCCGATATCTCATTTGCTCTTCCGTGGTTTTTCCAAACAAAAAATAAGAAATAAGCGGTCGAGAATATGTATGATGCGACTCATTTGTAATTATGACAATTTCGCCAAAAATATCAATTTGTCGTATACCCTCTACTGCACCGACACCTGCCGCAGAGTTACCAATAATAACATACTTCATTTATTGCCTCTCCTCAAAAACTATCGCGCCATTTGGGCAGCCTCTAACGCATGCAGGAGTTCCAACAACAGTTTTGATACATAATTCACATTTCTGAACTACACCATCGTCTGAGGAAGAAATTGCTCCGTATGGACAAATTAAAATACATGTATAACAGTTAACACATTTATCTCTATTAATTGTAACAACACCATCTACTCTGGTTAATGCTCCTGTAATGCAACCCTTAACGCATAACGGTTCCTGACAATGCCGACAGGAAACAGCAAAACTAACTCCGTCACGTTCCTCAATCTTTATTTTTGGTTTTATCTTTACATTTTTCAAAGCCCTTGCCATATCTTTTTCATTCATATCAGCAAAAGCGCAGTGATATTCACATAAATGACAACCCAAACACCACTTCTCGTTTACATAGACTCTTTTCATACATCAGTTACCTCATTATCAAATAATCTTCCCGTCCAGCGCCCACAGACACATACTTAACAGGGCAACCTACGGCTTTTTCGATAAATCGGATGTACTTAATCGCCATATCGGGTAAATCTTCTATTTTTCGGCAGTTTGATATATCCGTTTTAAAACCGTCTAAATATTCATACACAGGTTCTGCTCTCACGAGTTTATCCCCTGTAGGGAAATAATCAATTTGTACGCCGTCAACTTTGTATGCGACACAAACCGGAATTTTATCAAGATATGAAAGGACATCTAGTTTTGTTAGTGCAAGCTCATCAGTTCCCTGCACTTTAACACCATATTTACTTGCCGGAACATCAAATCCACCAACTCTGCGAGGCCTACCCGTCGCAGCACCATACTCCGCACCCGCCTCACGTAAAGCAACAGCATCTTCACCAAACATTTCAACAGCGAACGGTCCTCCACCAACACAGCTAGAATAAGCTTTCATAACACCAACCACCCGGTCAAGTTTTACACCTGGAATTCCGGCACCTATTGGTGCATAAGCCGCAAGGGTCTGCGATGACGTAGTATATGGGTAAATACCATAATCGATATCTCGTAACGCCCCAAGTTGTGCTTCAAACAAAATGTTCTTATTTGCATAAGCAGCTGCCGAAAGGTACTTTTCAGTATCCATAATAAATGGAATAAGGTGTGTTCCGAAGTCATGTAACCATTTCATGATATCATCCAATTTTGCCTCAGATGATCCGTAACCTTTCAATGTAATGTTTTTCCAAGAAAGGATATCAGCAATTTTCTGCTTCAAACTCTCAAAACACAGCAAATCACCCATTCGCAACCCTTTTTTCATGTACTTATCACCGTACACGGGAGCGATACCTCGACGAGTAGAGCCGTATTTTTTATCGCCTAGTCGCTCTTCTTCTAAAATATCCTGTAGTTTATGATAAGGTAAACAAATAAAGGCTTTATCACTAATTTTCAAGTTATCAGTTGTCACTTTAATGCCTTTTTCCTGAAGCGCCTTAATTTCACTGCACAAATGCTCTATATCAATTACCATGCCATTGCCCATGACATTGACTGTTCCCTCACGTAAAACACCTGATGGAAGAAGATTCAAAATAAATCGACCTCTCTCATTTACAATAGTATGTCCAGCGTTGTTGCCACCCTGATATCTACAAATAACCTCATATCCCTCTGACAACAAGTCAACCATACGGCCTTTGCCTTCATCGCCCCAATTTATACCAACTACAGCTGTAAGCACATTTTTCACTCTCATACTGTTATTTTAACATCCACGCCTAACAGTTCCCTATTAACTTCAAGAACCGTTCTAACTTCACATAAAAACTCAACAGTTTGCTCATTTGCTCTACCTATGAATTGCTCAGTGTGTAGTAACTCTTTCATTTCAACCCCTGTTATACCAAAAGCCGTATCCCTTAATATGCGAGAAATCAAATCATTTTCCTCACCATGCTGCTTCATCTTTCTTGCAGCCTCAACCGAATGCAACCGTATCTTCTCATGAAGTATCTGTCGGTCACCACCTTTTTTGACACAGTGCATCAAAATATTTTCAGTCGCCATAAACGGTAGCTCTTCATTTAAGTGCTTCTCTATCATTTTAGGATAAACGGTAATACCACTTAGAACGTTAATTATAAGCGCAAGAATCGCGTCTACAGCAAGAAAAGCCTCAGGGATTGATATACGCTTGTTAGCCGAATCGTCAAGAGTACGCTCTAGCCATTGTGCACTTGCGGTTAACGCGGGATTAAGTGCATCAACAATTACGTATCTAGCCAGAGATGCTATACGTTCACTTCGCATAGGATTTCTTTTATATGCCATAGCACTTGAACTAACCTGACCTACCTCAAATGGTTCATCAACCTCTTTCAAATGTGAAAGCAGCCGAATGTCATTTGAAAACTTGTAAGCACTCTGAGCAATACCTGACAGTACAGACAGAGTATAATAATCAATTTTTCTCGAATAAGTCTGACCACTAACAGAGTACACCTTATCAAAACCCATTTTCTTAGCTATCTTTTGCTCTAACAGCTTAACCTTATCATGATCACCATCAAACAAACTAAGAAAGCTTGCACCAGTACCCGTTGTTCCTTTACAGCCCAGCAGTTTCAAATTATCAAGCGTAAACTCAAGCTGATCCAAATCAAACAATAAATCCTGCATCCATAACGTCGCACGTTTCCCAACTGTAGTAGGCTGCGCCGGCTGAAAATGAGTATACGCAAGACATGGCAAAGACTTGTAGGTATCCGCAAAATCATACATCTTGCTAATGGCATTTACCAGTAATTTTTTGATATGCAATAACGCTAAACGCTGCAAAATAATATCTGTATTATCACCAACGTAACAAGAAGTTGCACCCAAATGAATAATCGGTTTAGCCATAGAACATTGCTCACCAAAAGCACGAATATGCGCCATAACATCATGCCTAACCTCAACTTCAAACTTAGCCGCCACCTCATAATTAATATCCGCAACACGCACCTTCATTTCATTAATCTGCTCTTCACTTATGCCAAGGCCTAACTCTTTTTGACTCTCAGCTAGGGCAACCCATAACTTACGCCATGTAGAAAATTTGTTGTCATCTGAGAAAATATTTTGCATTTCCTTGCTTGCATATCGTTTACATAAAGGATTTTCATATCTGTTAGACATCTTGCAGTCTCCTTAAACACTCAGCATATATACCTGCTGTTTTTCTCAAAATTTCATCAGGAACATTATCAAACTGCATCTCACCATTTAATTTATTGTTGAGAAGCCAATCTCTCACGAATTGTTTATCATAACTTTTCGGCGAATTTCCCACTTTATAATCAGACAAGCTCCAGAATCTGCTTGAATCTGGCGTGAATATTTCGTCTGCAAGAACAAGATTGCCCCCTGTGTCAAGGCCAAATTCAAATTTTGTATCTGCAATTATAATACCCTTACTATAAGCATACTTATAGCAGATGTCATAGAGCTCCAAACAAACCTTTTTCACTCTCTCCGCCAGCTCTATACCAATTATATCTGCAACATTCTTACCTGAAATGTACTCATCATGCCCAATATGCGCCTTTGTTGAAGGAGTAAAAATTGGTGCAGCCAATTTTTCGGCCAGTTTATAATCACCTTCTAAGCTATATCCACAAAATTCTTGGTTTTTGGAATAAGCTTCCCACATATGTCCAAACATGTAGCCCCGAACGATAAACTCGAATGGTAATATTTTCAATTTTTTAACTATAATCGTACGATCTTCAAACTCTTCTTTCTGGAAACATTCCGGCATATCCTTAAGGTTATTTGAAATAATATGGTTAGATATAATGTCTTTTGTGAAATTAAACCAAAACAGAGAAACCGCATTTAAAATCTTCCCCTTACCTGTCACGGGTTTAGATAAGATTACGTCAAACGCAGAGATTCTGTCTGTGGTAACAATGACTAATTTGTTATCTGAAACCTCGTATACATCTCTTACTTTTCCACTGATTACTTTTTTCATTATCACTTGTTACCTCCCATAGTTATTCGCCAGCATGCTTTATGCCTAAAATTTCCAGCTCTTTCTCATTTAAACCCACGCCACGGAGCATAAGCCTGTTTCCTTTCAAACTTTCAATTGAATTAATGCCCATACCGCCCATCATTTCTTTAATTTCATGTTGCCATGCAGTTAACAGATTTACAAGACGCTTATACCCAATATCAGGATTCAGACGCTTAACAAGCTCCGGTACCTGTGTTGCTATACCCCAGTTACATTTACCTGTGTGACAGCTCCTGCAAAGATGACAACCTAATGCTAAAAGTGCTGAGGTCGCTATGTATGTACAGTCTGCACCTAATGCGATAGCCTTTACGACATCAGCACTAGAGCGGATACTGCCTCCGACAACAACAGCGATGTTATCACGAATATTTTCATTTCTTAAACGTGCATCAACACTTGCAAGTGCAAGTTCTATAGGAATACCTACATTATCACGTATACGTGTCGGAGCGGCTCCTGTACCACCACGAAAACCGTCAATTGAAATAATGTCAGCCCCACTTCTGGCAATACCACTTGCAATGGCAGCGACATTATGAACTGCTGCTATTTTGACAATCACTGGCTTTTTATAGTCTGTTACTTCTTTGAGTGAATAAACGAGTTGACGTAGGTCTTCAATTGAGTAAATATCATGGTGTGGTGCTGGAGAAATTGCGTCGCTTCCCTCTGGGATCATTCTTGTGCGTGAAATATCACCAATGATTTTCGCACCCGGTAAATGACCTCCGATGCCGGGTTTTGCGCCTTGGCCCATTTTAATTTCTATTGCCACACCGCTGTTTAGGTATTGGGCATGAACCCCAAAGCGTCCTGATGCAACTTGCACTATTGTGTTTTTGCCATAACGGTAGAAATCCTCATGTAAACCGCCTTCGCCAGTATTATAAAGAACACCAAGTTCCTCTGCTGCGCGAGCTAAACTTTCATGTGCATTGTAGCTGATAGAGCCATAGCTCATGGCAGAAAACATTACAGGCATTGATAGATTGATTTGTGGTGGTAAATTGTTTTTTACGCAGTCGTTTTCGTCGCGTTCTATATCTGTCGGTTTTGCGCCAAGGGAAATTTTTGTTTCCATAGGTTCACGTAAGGGATCTATGGATGGGTTTGTCACTTGTGAGGCGTTCAAAAGAATTTTGTCAAAATATATAGGGTAATTTTCTGGATTGCCCATACTTGATAAAAGTACACCTCCGCTGCTGGCTTGACGGTAAACTTCGTCAATGATTCTGCCACTCCAGTTTACATTTTCTTTATACGTGTTACCGCTTCGTACAATTTTCAACGCCCGTGTAGGACATAGTGACACACAACGATGACAGTTTACACATTTACCGTCGTCACAAACCATTCGACTGCTATCTGGGAGGTATGTGTGAACTTCGTTTATGCATTGGCGTTCACATGCTCGACAAGTGATGCATTTGTCGTAATTTCTCAGGACTTCATAATATGGGTGTAAAAAGTTTATCGCCATTAGTTTTTACCTCCCTTTAAATGAACAATTACAGGTTGGCCGCCTTTTGGTGCCCATATTTTGTCAAGGTTTGGTTCAATGATGCGAATTGCTGCTTCTTCGCTTGAAATGTAAATTGTGTCGTTTTTTTCTCCAACTACCATGCTTCGTAGTTTTAATCTGTCGTTTAGCGCCATTAAGCCGCCTTCAAAACCGACAAGTATGGAAAAAGGGCCTGTGATGAGTTGTGCTGAAAACATTATTCGCAAATATTTATGCATTTCTTTTTTCTCAGGTGTCATTTGTTCAATTGTTTGCCAAAATGGAGCTGCAATAACTGATGCGACTTCTTTAAAGTTTAGTCCTTTTTTTCTATGTAAGTAGTCTATAATGTATGTAATGACTTCGGTGTCGGTTTGGAGTGTACATTTGTAGCCGTACATTTCGATGGCGCGTCGGTTGGTGTCGTAGGATGATATTTCGCCGTTGTGTACGACGGAGTAGTCGAGAAGTGCGAACGGGTGAGCGCCGCCCCACCAACCTGGTGTGTTAGTCGGGTAGCGTCCGTGTGCTGTGAAGCAGTAGCCTTCGTATTCGTCAAGTCGGTAAAATCGTCCGACATCTTCGGGGTAGCCGACAGCTTTGAATACGCCCATGTTTTTGCCGCTGGAAAAAACGTAAGCCCCGTTTATTTTTGTGTTGACTCGGAATACGCATTTTGCTGTGAATTCGCGTTCGTCAAGTTGGTTGTCTGCTAGTTTTGTGGGTAGTGGCGTTACAAAGTAGCGCCAGATTAATGGTTCATCAGTGATTTCTTTCATTTTTCTTGTTGGTATTTTTGAGAGGTTAATTATGTCAAAGTGGCGTTCTAAGAATTCTTCGCATTCTTTTTTTGCTGTTGTTGTGTCGTAAAATATGTGTAAAGCATAATAGTCTTTGTATTCGGGGTAAATTCCGTATGCTGCAAATCCGCCGCCTAAGCCGTTTGATCTGTCTCGCATGACGGAGATTGATTTTATAATTGCCTCGCCGCTCATGCTTTTTCCTGACTTGTTAATTATGCCTGATATTGCGCAGCCGGATGGTATTCTTATTTGGCCTTCTTTTTGTGTGTATGTTTCTTTGTTTTTTGTTATGTGGGGTATCATGGCGTTTTTTTTGGCGATTTTTTGGTTAATCGTGGGCGTATATGTTTTTGGCGTCAATGTTTTTCCCTTGTTTCTTTTTTAGGTAATACGTGCTATGATGGCTAATAAGTTTTTTATATAAAAAATCGTTTAATTTACAATTAAAACCTGTTTTTATGTGTAAAACTGTAATATTTACATACAAATTGTGTAATTGCCGAAAAAGACAAGTTTGTTTGCCGTTAACAATACAGCAACATAAGAAAAGTTTTACTATATGTTTTATGGGTTAAAGTTGGTCGGTATAGTGGAATAAGTTAATTTTTGCACTGTATTGTAGTATTTGTTGTAACACGCAGGGTAGTTTTTCGAAAAGTTATTCTGATGTACAGGCAAAAGGATGTACAGGTTGATACCTAAAGGTGAAAGTCTGCAAAAAGCAGCGTGCATCTGCTTTAGAAGGTGCAGATTTTAAACTATTCCACTATAAAAAGCCATATTTTGGGTCTCGACAGTGAAGCATCTTTTCTACTTCGTCGATTTTGTACTGTGAGAGGTT
>JAITCR010000114.1 GCA_031282985.1 Nitrososphaerota archaeon
AATTTATGAAGCTCTGATGGCTTTGACACTATCTGGAAACAGCAAGACCTGATCTGCACAACATTATGGCACAAAAACTAACCGAATCATGGACCAAACAAAGAAGCTAAACACATACAAAACGCATTTGACGCTTTATTAGTCGAGTTAACACTTATTTTATTGTGGGAAGGTACCATTTTATATTTAGCGCATGTTATAAACATACATAGTTTGGGGAGAAAAAGAAACATGCAAAAGAAGAAAAAAAGTCAAAACATGAAACTTGTAACGGTATTACTACCGGAGGCCCATCTAAACGGGTTAGATGAGCTTGTTAGAACAAAAATGTATTCAAGCAGAAGCAGCGTTATACGCAACGCCGTACGAGACTTGCTAAAAAGAGAATTATATTACCCAAAAACGAGCATAAAAGATTAAGAATTTAAACAAGTTTAGTTAAATCCCAAAATTTACGTGCAGTTTCTGCAGGATTCTCAGCTGAAACAATTTCGCGCCCAACAATCAGGTAGCTTGCACCAGCTTTAATTGCAGCTTCTGCACTTCCACCTTGAGCACCAACACCGGGCGAGTAAATAGGCACCTCTTCACCTAACACTTGATGTATTGCCTTTATTTTCTCAGGGATGGTAGCGCCAACTACAGCACCATCAGCTTTGTATGCAACATTTTTCTGCGCAAATACCAAATACTGAGGAACAGACGCACCGGTAGCTGAATCTATTACCGTCTGACCATACCCTTCAACTGCACCTTTATGACTCATATAAGTAAGCAAAATAACACCTTTACCCTGCCGGTGAGAAACCTCAAAAAGCTGCCTTAACCCATCTTCCCAACCAATGAAAGGATTAGCAATAATTGCATCAAACCCTGCAGTATAATAATAATCAGCTATAATTTGATTAGTATTACCAATATCATTCACTTTTGCATCCATAATAGCCAAAAGCCCCTTTGTATGAATCTTATCCACAAGAGCCTTTATTCCATCAAACAGGCCAAGAGGCAAAACAAGATGATTGTTGATTTTAACTGCACAAATATACGGATACACCTGCTCCAGTATAGCATCTGCCTTGGAAATTAACTCCTGACTACTATTAGGATTTTGAAATGGTAAATCTAAAGCTAAAACTAACCGTGATTTGTTAGCTTTAGCAATTTCTTGAATTTTGAATTTAAACTGCAAAGTGTGCCCTCAACTGTTTTATTCACTTTCATACATTAAACACTTTTTATTTTACGTGAGGCTTAAATTTCTGAAATCCCCTAAACCTATCAAATAACAATTTAAATTTACATTCAGAAGGGACATTTATGGGCAAAAATGTAACAGAGAAAATATTTGAAAAACATTTAGTCGACGACAAAATGAATCCGGGCGAAGAAATTGGTTTAAAAATCAATCACACATTAACCCAAGACTCAACAGGTACCATGACATATCTTGAATTTGAGGCCATAGGAATTTCGCAGGTGAAAACGCAGCTTAGTTTGAGTTTTGTGGATCACAATATGCTTCAAAACGATTTTCGCAACGCTGATGATCATCGTTATCTGCAGAGTGTTGCAGCTAAATATGGCATAGTTTTCAGCAGACCAGGTAATGGCATTTGTCATCAACTGTATCTTGAACGCTTTGCCCAACCAGGTTTAACTTTACTTGGTAGCGACAGCCACACACCAACAGCAGGCGGTATGGGAATGATAGCTATTGGAGCAGGCGGACTTGACGTAGCAGCCGCGATGGCAGGGGAACCATTCTATCTCGAAATGCCAGAGGTCTATGGCATCAATTTAACAGGTAAACTTTCCCCATTTGTTTCAGCAAAGGACATCATATTAGAAGTTTTAAGGAAATTAACTGTCAAAGGCGGGGTAAACAGGGTTCTTGAATACTTTGGCTCAGGCGTTAAAACTCTAAGTGTTCCTGAAAGAGGAACTATAACTAACATGGGAACAGAAACAGGTGCCACCACATCTATTTTTCCCTCAGATGAAATTACGAGACAATTTTTGGTCAGTCAAGGACGAGAAAGTCAGTGGTCTAATATAGAAACAGACTCAGATGCTTCATATAGTGAGGTACTTGACATCGATTTAGCAAAAGTTGAACCACTTATAGCTATGCCTCACAGCCCAGACAATGTTAAACCTGTTAGTGAACTAGAAGAAACACCTGTTGACCAAGTCTGCATAGGTAGCTGTACTAATTCATCGCTTAGAGACCTGAAAATCGTTTCAGCTCTGTTGAAAGGTAAAAAAGTTCATGAAAACCTCAGCCTAACAGTTTCTGCAGGTTCACGTCAGGTAATGGAAAATCTTGCAGTTACAGGTGAACTTGAACCGTTGATTCAATCAGGTGCAAGACTTTTAGAGAACTCTTGTGGTCCATGTATAGGCATAGGTCAAGCTCCAACCACTGGCGCTGTGTCTCTACGTACATTCAACCGTAATTTTAAAGGTAGAAGTGGGACCCAAGATGCAAAAGTCTACCTTGTCAGCCCTGAAACTGCCGTAGCAGCAGCATTAACGGGCAAAATCACAGACCCACGTAAACTTGGGATTTTTCCAGAAATAATCATGCCAGAAAAATTCACACTAAGCGATGCCATGTTCATCCCTGCAACTGTAAAACCAAACGCAAAAGTAATCATGGGACCAAATATTATATCCCTACCACAATTTCAACCCATTCCATCCCATCTTAGTGGAGAAGTCCTGCTCAAAGTTGGTGACAATATAACAACTGATGATATTCTTCCAGGTGGAACAGATATAATGTCTCTTCGTAGCAACATACCCGAAATCAGCAAATACATCTTTTGCCGTGTAGACGCAAACTTTTACCAACGTGCAATACAAAAACACGGTGGCTTTATAGTAAGCGCAGAAAACTATGGACAGGGCTCCTCACGAGAACACGCAGCATTAGCACCAAAATACATCAAAATAAAGGCGGTCATTGCAAAATCATTCGCACGTATACACATGGCCAATCTAATCAATTTTGGAATACTACCCTTGACCTTTGCAATCAAACAGGACTACGATAACATCGATCAAGGTGACCTGTTAGAGTTAGAAATAAATGAATTATCAGAGAACTTTATGCTGAAAAATAAAACGAAGAACATAGAAATCAAAGTTAACCTAAATCTAAGCAGGCAAGAGAAAGAACAAATTAGGGCAGGTGGCAAGTTAGCAGCCATTAAAGCTAAGCAAAAATAGAAACACCTTTTCTCTTTACTTTTTAAGTGTTATAATTCTAAAACTGTAATTATCACCACTACAAAAATATGTGCTATCAATAGTAAAAGAGCAGTTAATTACTTGGTGTTTGGTTGAAAAATGTTGTTAAAAGTTTATTTTTAGAGGCCCATTTCGACTATTTTTCTTATGCGGTTGATTTCTACGCTTTTTGTGCCCAATAGGAAACGAGCGAGTTTTGGATTGGCTCCAGAGCCAATTGTGATAACTGTGTCACCTTTAAGGGATATTGTTACTGTCACGCCTTCACGTTGCAGGTCTTCTGCGATTTCTTTAATCATAGGTTGTACGTTCCGTACTGTTTGCAGTCCAGCAACACCACGCTCTATTGTACCAATCACACCTTTCTGTGGCTTATTATCGTCGTCTTTACGTACACTGGAAATTATTATGTCTTTTATGAACTCTTTATCTTTGGCGTTGACATCAATTTTTTTATCCTGAGCAGTAATTTCCAAAGCTTCAGTGTTATTCCGACTTACCGTTATCTTACCTGATTTAATGCTTTCAGCTAAAAAAGTAGTCAACAACAAACTTGTTTTTCCTCAAAACAGAAAGATTATGGGGTTAGTTCTGCGTCTGAGGAATAAACTATGTCTAAAACTATTGACCCATTGAGTTTTGCTTTCATTGGACCTGTTTCTATTGTTAAATCCTCAAAGCTGAGTTTTATGTCAGATTTTTTGCCTGCAAGTTTATCCATAACTGCAATTATTGTGTCACCTATTGTAACAGCAGCTTTTTCTAACCCATGAGAAGCAGTTTCTATACCTTTTTGCATAGTTTCTTTTTTATTATCCATAATAAAACACCAATAGAAAGAAATGCTATTTAAAAATAAATACTTAACTGATACAAATTCAAGTATATTGTTGTTGCACGGGTTTATTGCGGGTTTTTTGTGTTTGGCAAGGATAAATATGTAAATTAGGAACACAAATATTTGAAGGATTATTTTGGCAGAAAAAAACGCAAGTTCAGAAAAATCAACACTGAAAAGAGATAATTATGAAATTTTAAAAACTGGACTTAACTCGGCAGAAGTAGAGAGTAGAAGAAATCAATTTGGTTTCAATGAGGTTACAGAGAAGAAAACTAATCGTTGGTTGCAGTTTGTTAAAAAATTTTGGGGTCTTACTGCTTGGTTGTTGGAGATAATTATTGTTCTTTCGATTTTTTTGCATCGTTATACTGATGTTTACATTATTTTGGGGCTGCTTATTTTAAATGCAGTGTTGGGTTTTGAGGAAGAAATTAGGGCTTCGAATGCTGTTGAGTCTTTGAAGGAGAAGCTTTGGGTTAATGCACGTATTTTAAGAGATGGTGTATGGAGAGTTTTACCTGCTCGTGAAATTGTGCCAGATGATGTTATAAGAATTAGGTCGGGGGATTTTGTTCCTGCGGATGTAAAGATAATGACAGGTCATCTTGAGGTTGACCAGTCAGTTTTGACGGGTGAGTCATTTTGTGTAGAAAAAAAGTCAGAGGACATTTTGTATTCGGGTTCAGTTGTGAAGCGTGGAGAAGTAAATGGTATAGTTGTGTCAACGGGTGGTAATACGTATTTTGGCAAAACAACTCAACTAGTTCAGTTGGCTAAGCCTAAATTGCACATTGAAAAAGTCATATCCAACGTGGTTCGTTGGTTACTTATCATTGTCTCTGTTTTAGCTATTGTAGCGCTTGTTTGCTCTATACTTAGAGGATTTAGTATCATTGATACTTTGCCTATTCTTTTGGTTATTTTATTGTCCGCAATTCCAGTGGCGTTGCCAGCCATGTTCACAGTCAGCATGGCCCTTGGAGCTATGGAGTTGTCTAAAAAAGGTGTGTTAATAACCCGTTTAAGCGCTACAGAAGACGCTGCAACCATGAATGTGCTCTGTGTTGACAAAACGGGAACAATAACCATGAATAAATTATCGATAGTTAAAACTTTAGTCTACAATGGGTTTAACGAGAAGGACGTTGTGTTTTATGGGGCGTTAGCATCTCATGAGGCAAATCATGATCCGATAGATTTTGCGTTCATAGAGATGGCTAAACGTGAAGGATTACCAGTTGACGCATTTAGGCAGACAAGTTTTGTTCCGTTTGACCCTAAAACGCGATACACCGAAGCTGAAATACAGAAAGACGAAGGGAAGGGGAAAATGTTTAGGGTTATGAAGGGTGCGATTAGGGTTATCGGTGGAGTTTGTGGGTTAACGGAAATAGAAAAGGAGCAACTTGAGGAGCAGTCTAAGGAGTATGCATTAAAGGGTTATAGGACTCTGGCAGTTGCTAAGGCAGACTATGAAAGAAAGTATAGTCTTGTGGGGTTAACTATACTCTATGATACACCTCGTTTAGATTCAAAACAGCTTATACAGCAGTTAAATGAGCTGGGAATTTCAGTGAAAATGCTCACAGGCGATGCATTACCAATCGCTAAGGAAACTGCTAAAAACGTTGGCTTAGGTGAACGCATCACTCTAGTTTCCAATTTGAAGATAGACAAGAAAAGAAATACTTCACTTGCAGGAGAGGAAGTGCAGAAGAGTGATGGTTTTGCAGAGGTGTATCCTGAAGATAAATACACTATCGTCAAGACCCTGCAAGATAGCAAACATATTGTCGGCATGACAGGAGATGGCATAAATGATGCCCCCGCATTAAAACAAGCAGAAGTGGGCATTGCGGTAAGTAATGCTACCGATGTAGCAAAAAGTGCAGCAAGCGTGGTTCTTGTCAATGAAGGCTTAACAAGTATAGTAGACCTAGTTAAAAACGGCAGAGTTATCTATGAACGGATAACTGCGTGGATTTTAAGTAAGATAATAAGAACTCTACAGGTGTCAGTTTTTACAGTTTTAACATTTCTATTAACTGGAAATTATGCAATTTCAGCCTTCGGAGTTATCATGTATTTTTTCTTAACAGACCCAGTAAAAGTTGCATTATCTACAGATAAACTTCAAGGTTCAGATAAACCCGCTACATGGAAAATAGGTGGAGCTATAAAAGCCTCAGCAATTTTAGGATCATTAATAATTGTTGAGTCCATCACGTTATTGTACATAGCACTTAACGTGTTTAACATACCAATTAACAATCCAGCAATATACACCTACACTTTTGAAATATTATTCTACTCAGCATTGTTTCTTAATTTTAACGTCCGTGAAAGAAGACCATTCTACAAATCCATGCCAAGCAAAATACTCACACTCACCATAATTACAAGCTTAATCGTTGGAACTATACTGGTAACTATTGGAATACCCAACCTTGTAGCAGTACCTATCACTAAAACAATGATAATACTTGGGCTCTCCGCATTCTTCTCATTTATAGTTAACGATTCAGTCAAAGTTCTAATGGTGCAAAAAATCAAAATAAAATGGTAACCCAATTCCATTGATAACCAATACAGTTAAAGCCACGACCACTCTTATTATACCATCCATAAGGGAATTACGTGCAAATTTCAATACGCTATTTCACTACACTACGAGAAATAACCGGCAAAAAAGAAGAAAAAATCTTCTTCCAAGAAAACCAAAAAATCACGGTTGCCTTAACATTAAAAACGTTATCTGACAAATATGGCAAACCATTCACAGACTACACTTTTGACCCAAAGGGGCAAATTAAAAATTTTTTACAACTACTCATAAACGGCGTCAGCATAACCACCTCTAATGATGAACTTGAAGTAACACTCCAGAACGGAGACACGTTAGCAATTTTACCTCCAGTCGGCGGCGGCTAAAGGGTGTTAAACAGAATTTTGTTTTTATATAGTGTTAGGGGTGTGCATAATTTTAAGTTTGTTTGTGTGTTTTTGTTTTTATGGACGCCTGTGAGGTTAGGCTTTTTGTCAACAAAGCAATAGTTCCAGCGGAACTTAAACGACCGAGTAATTCTGGCTATGGACAAGTCAAAGCATTAAGAATACTAGTTTATACACGACTGAAAGGTTTAGACAATGATACACGACTAATTAAGCATCTAAGAGCCTGTTTAGTATCTTCGTAATAGTAGCGAAATAAACGCTAATTTTGTGGCTTGCAGGGTGTTGGGGACTTTTCGTTCACAAATTTTCCACAACAAATCTCATAAAGTGAACTTTCATTAAAGTGCGATAGAAAAACCGGTTTTATCCTGCTAACCTTTACTTTTTACCCCGCTAATTTTCAACCCAAGGTAGCTGGAAAAAACACCGATGTACTTCTGAAGCAATAACCCCGCCAAACAAAATGTGAGTGCCCCTAAGCGAACAAAAAGACCAGAACCCCGAACACACAGAACAAAGCGCCTTCGGCGCGAATTAACTAGACACTACCAATTTGCATAATCATCAGTATCCCCTTCAACATAAACCAAACCACCCCCTTCATCAGCCTGGACACACCAACAAGATCCATAGCATAACCACAATTCGAACAACAAACCACCACCCTCTTCAACTTAACAGACACCTTTTCACAACTAAGCACAGTAAGCACTTTCTGAAACTTACC
>JAITCR010000198.1 GCA_031282985.1 Nitrososphaerota archaeon
TATTTTTAGTTTAACTATGGCATTGTGCATGGATGATGTTTTGCAGTTGAATTGTTTTGCGAGTTCTTTTAGGCAGGCATCGGGGTGTTCTTCTACGTATTGGCATAGTTTTTGGGGTCAATTTTTCTTTTGCGTGAACCCTGTTTTTTGGCTGCAGGGTTCCGGTTTTTTGTTTTTGTGCTGTCCAGTAATTGAAGGTTCGTTTTGCGATGTTGAAGGTTTGCAGACTTGTTGGATGTGGTGTCCTTTTTGTTTGTAAGCCAGAACGGCTTCTCGAAAATCACAATTATAGGTCATACAAATAACATAACACATCGCAAAATTTAAACTAGTCCACTATATTTGATTGTGTTGGGTGAGTTGGGTTTGTATGTTGTGTCTATTTTGTAGCGTGTGTCTGTTTGTGTGCATGTGTTTTTGTTAGGCTTGTTTGGTAGTGTTTGTAGATGGTGGGTTTGTGTGTTATTGTTTGGTCGGGGTTGTGTTGGGTTTTTAGTTTGTGTTTTTTGTGTTTGGGTTGTGTGTCTGGTTTTTTGTTTGTTTTTTGGTGGTGGGGTTGGGTTTTTTCAGGTGTTAGTTGAGGGGGTTTATGGCTGTTTTGGCTGTTGGGGTTTAATTTGGCTTCAAGTTTGGCTATTTTTGTCTGGAAATGGTCATGCATGGTCAGGAACAGGTTTATTGTTTCTTTTTTGCTGAGTTTTTTTAAATCCGACCGGTTCATGGTGTTTACTTGCTTCTGCCACAGTAACGGCATTATGTAAACAATGTGTACATCAAAAACTCAAAAAACAGCTACGACTGAACAGTTACGTTAAATTTACTTGTTGGTTCCAGTTTTCTTTTTTTCAATATATCAATAACAACATCAGTGCTGATATGGAGTACTCGTGAAATGTCGCGTACTCCTGAATCATTTATGGTCATTTCCAAAATGCGAAACTTGATGCCTGGTGCGCATGCGTGGTATTTGTAGTCAAGTTGAAATATTGAACGTGAACATTCTTCATTGCGACAAGCATACCTTTGTGCTCCTTAGGCTGCTTGCCAAACTTTACAACCTTTGTACTTCCACAATACGGACACTTCACCGATAATAATACCATATACATACTTCACTACCAATACACACTACCCCCCATCATTTTAACATACCCCTCAACCAATATCGGACACTACCATATTTTGGAAGGGGCATTTGTGGTATAGGGTAAGTTCTATCGTTTAATTGGTTAAGTCAACGGTGAAACAATCAAATGCTACATTGAACAATCCAGGTGCCAACATTAGGATTCTGAAGATACCGCAACCGTAAGGTTGCGGTAATTCATTGCGATGAGTTTATTGCTTGCTATGCGTAAAACATTTTGGGCTGGCGAGTTGGCGTGTGACTTTCGGGTCCAGTTGCTGGATCTGAGGAAACTCCGCCCACATGTAGAATTGCAACACCCTCTGAGTGTAAGGTGAGAACCTTGGCAACGGAGCAGAAACGACACGTCCAATGGGCGCTTTAACAGATGAGACATCCTAAAATGTCGATAAGTCACTTTGGAAGCGATGAAACGGCCGTCCTGCAAGTGGAAAGGGCAAACAGACGCTGATGACCCTCTACAAGAGGCGCGGGTAGCCCGATTAGCCGAATGTCACAAAGTAAACAAAAGGCGGGTTATGTCCAACACACCAGGCCCAAATGGTTAATTAAATTTGTTATGTCTGTTAAAGTGGCTTGGTAGTTTTGTGGTTGTAAACTTTTTAATTTTTGTTTTTGGTTGATTTGATTTGTTGTTGTATAGAGGTGTGCACAATTAAATTTTTGAGAGTGTTAAGTTAGGAATGACGCAATCATGTCGGGTGTTCCGTTTACTCTGAAGCGAGCAAATAACGACATAATGAGATCCACCATTTACTTACAACACGAAATAATACATATCTTTCTGCAAAAACAACCAAACCAATAACCTCTGCCTAAAATTATCCCACTCAACACCACGAGTCTGCGCTTTAGTCCGCACCAAAAACTCAGACAGAATAAGCTCAGCATAAGCCTCCCAACCACAGCAAAAATACCCCTACATTAAACTTTCTAAGAGCCTGTTTAATATCTTCTAAGAACATGTATGTTGTATAATAAATGACGGCATTCCTAAAGGTTAGATGTAATGTATGAGGGCAATTTATCCCGGTGATATAACACGCAGACAATTTGAAGTAATACGCCGACACTTGAATCGGCACGTAAAACAACACATCCACACACCATAGATCTCTATGACATTTTTTGTGCCATACTCTACCGAAAACGAAAAGGCTGCCGCTGGCGCTCACTAACCATGATTTTCCCAAATGACAAATCTGCTACCACCCTACAACGTTTGGAGAACAGCCAAAGAAGACAAAGAAAGTGCCCTTGATTGCGTTTTGCACGAATTAGCTGAGAACGAGCGCGTCATTAATGGCCAAGACCAACAGACAAGTATTATGATCATCGCGGATTCTAGAAGTGTTAAAAACACTGATACAGCTAAAGCAGAAGGGATTTGACGCAGGGAAAAAAACGTCTGGCGTTAAATTGCATATTGGTGTCGATACAATGGGTTTACCGCATGTAATGTTTATCAGCACAGCTAATGTAACTGATTGTGAGGGTGTGGTGACAATGATTGGTTATGCTGTGTCTCATCTGTCGAGATGTCAAACTGTTCTGGTGGATGCGAGTTATACTGGAGAAAGTTTTGCTAACAGGATTAAGGAGTTGATAGGAGCAGGTGTTGAGGTTGTTAAGCGTAGTGAGTTGCGCAAGTTTGTGGTTCTTTCTAAGTGTTGGGTTGTTGAGTGTTCGTTTGGTTGGCTTGAGGATTATTGTTTGTTGTGGAAAAATTGTGAACGAAAAATCCCCAACACTTTACAAGCCACAAAATTAGCATTCATTTCGCTGCTGTTACGAAGATACTAAACAGGCTCTTAGAAAAAATGCCGGCACAACAGAATAATGCTGAACAAACAGCCAAGCGTATGAACGTATTAAAAGAAAAATTCATTGAGCTTGAAGCGGAAAAAACCTCACTAATAATACAGCATAACAAGGATAAACTGGATAGCCCGCCTTTAGAATACCGCGCTGAACTTATGGAGGAACACACTGAAAACCTTGCAGCCTTGCAGGGCAGAGCCACACAGTTGCGTGAATCTCGGCAGAATTTACGCCTTTTTGACGTGAAACAAAAGAAAGCAACTGATGAAAAAATCGCGCAAGCAGGGCAAGAGTTAGAACGAGCACAGTATTTTTTCAAAAACCGTTTCAATGTTGACCCCGCCCGATCCCGCGAGGAATTAAAGCGGTTACAAGCAGAAATTCACGCAAAGAAAGACGAATTAAACGCTAAACAAGTCATAGTGCAGATAATTAGGGATAAGCAAGCGTCTTTAGAGTTAGCGTATCATACTCAAACTCCTAAACGAAATCCACCCCGACCAAGAACAAATTACCCAACTACTTGAACAAATGCGTAAACCGTCCGAATCAGCCCGCGAACGTCAACTACAGGAACAAATAGAAAGACGGCTCAATGTCCTTACAGACAATAATTTCCAAAAGGTTATTGACAAACTGCCCTCATATGAAGCGCACCTCTTAACAAATATTCGAGAACAAGTCAAAGAACACGAAAGACATGTTGAACACGAAAGAGAACTCAACCGAACAATCGAGCGAAACCTTTAACAAAGACACTATTAACATCTTGGAACCGCTACGCTTGTTTATTCTTGCGCCTTATAGCAAAAAGTTCGGTTAGACAGACTGCAATAACAGGCGCTATTATCACAGCGATAGCAGTAATAAGTGCATTAAGAGTGCTTGCGCTTTACGAATAAAGATGTACTTAAGTTTAAACAAAAGAACACTATCCCGCTTATCGTTAAAATTGTGCCAACAAAAAATTTGTCAGTCTCTCTATTAACAACATCTCCGTCACGTGGAAAATTCAGAGCAACAGGAATAGGCACACTTTCTTCGCCCCTGTTGGTTGCTTGAATTATATATTCACCACGTTTATCAAAATTAATCTGGACAGTATATGGAGTAACAACTTCTTCATCAATTAAAGTTATATTTGATGGTCCAACAACCACAAGATGTATAGGTATCACATAGGTAATTTTAGTTGGACCAGTAGTCTCTATCGATGGTTCCCTTATCACAGTTTCCCCTCCAACAACAAGATTGCCCAACCCAACAGGAGCCATAAACAAACTATAACTCAAAGTTTCATCAAATTCAGCATACCCAAAACTCAAACTGCTATTTATGGGAACATTAGCAGTCCAGAAATTAACCAACAAAACCACGCCAACAATCGTCAAAATTATGCCAAATCGTGTAAAATTTATTCGCATATTTCAAACCTCCGACAGAAATAAACAAATATTGGAACCACAAATACAAACACATAAAAAATCATTAAAACACCAAAACTACCCATCGAAAAAGTATATTCAAGTGCATCTGCGAGCTGTTGTACCAATATCTTAGGAGATAACCCGAGCAGTTTATCCAAAAAAACCAGCACACATTTATAAGGTGTTAAACACAAATAGCCCGCATAACTATTCCCATCATAAGCTCAAATTCAGTGTTAATAGTTGTTGGATACCAGAGGAAAAAGTTTACGAGCAGTGCTGTTAACACTGATGGAATTGTGCGTTTTATCATTAAAGCAACTGTGATGCCTATACCGCAACAGAACATCATGGATAAAAGGGAAACAGGTAAAATAAAAAAAGAAAAACGTAAAACAAGCCAAAAATCTGAATAAAAAGTAAGCCCCACAAAAAAGTGGTAATTCCCCAAGAAAGCAAAACCAAAGGTAACGCTACAGCAACAAATTTTACAATAAACACTAATCTGCGAGATATTGGCACAGATAAAAGCGATTGCATTAACCCCGACTCATAATCCCTAGAAAAAGACAAAGTCACCAAAACTGCACACATGAGCATCAAAGGTAGCATTAATGCAGTCATAGTGGCACTTACACTTCCAATTATCGCTGATTGAAGCGCAACAGAAAATGCCCCTGTGGTATAAATTTCAGTAAGAGGCATAATCGAAGCAACAGACAGTACAACCATAAGAGCAACTGTAATCTCTAAAATTGGTCTGTTCCAAACTTTTCCTATCTCAGCCTTCAACAACGCTAAACCTACTCTAACAGACACACATTAAGCCTCCTCAACAGCTGATTTAAAAACTGCTTCTAAATCAGACTTTACCATTTTCATTTCATCCAAAGACGCCCCAATTTGACTTATAAGTAAAGGTAAACGCTGTTTAAACAATCCAGCATCATATACATTAACATGTAAAGAATCATCAACTATCAATAAATCCTCAACATACTCCTCGCCTTTCAAAAGAGCACCCACCGACTCAACCGGATGGACTTTAACAATGAATTTTATTGTAGACGTTTTATCAAACATTTCCGCTATTGTTCCCTGACGTAACAGTTTGCCTTTATTCATTAAAATAAAGTTATCACACACTTTTTCGAGTTCAGGCAATATGTGACTTGAAATCAAAAAAGAAGTGTTGCTTTCTTTATTCAAAAAATGGTATAAGTTCAAGAATTTTCGCACGATTTAAAGGATCCAAATTAGAAGTAGGTTCATCAAGAAACACAAGCTCTGGGTCACCTAAGAGGGCTTGTGCTAAACCAAGTCTTTGACGCATCCCAGCCGAGTACCCACCAATATGTCTATCATGCGCACTCACATCAAGTTCAACAAGTTTCAAAAGTTCCTTAAGCTCAACCAAAGAAACAGATACACCTTTCAATTTAGCCATTAACGCTAACTGTTCAATACCTGTTGAGTGGTCATAAAAAGCAAGTTTTTCATATAAAACACCTACTTTACTGCGAATAGCACAAGAGTTACTCCAACAATCAAAACCAAATAACTCAGCACTACCAGCATTAGGCTTAATTAACCCTAAACTTAACCTTATAGATGTTGTCTTACCTGCACCGTTGGGACCAATTAATCCATTAATTCCACGAAGTATTTTCAAACTAAGACCATCAAGTGCAACCATAGTACCAAAACGTTTTGTAACAAACTTAAATTCACCAATGACTTTACAGCTTATAATGAATACCCTCCGCGTTTAACATCTTATAAGAACGAGTCTTTAACGATTTATTTGAGGGTGCTTTTCGTTTTCCGCCCTTTTTCGTTTTTATAGATTTATAGGCTAAAAACACAACCACAAGAAACGCTATAACAAATATCGGTATTAAAATGAGCAGCCAAAGTGAAAAAGATGTATGTACTAAAGTAAAATCTAAATTTTCTGAAAAATCCAACAAATCGAAAACGCCACCATAAATAAAAGCGATTCCTAACTCGTCTAGTAACACATCACTAAATTGACCTGCAGCACGAACAAGCACACCAGTATTTGTATCAAACAACAACAAAGCAGGTCCGACTAATAGACCTGAATCATCAGTTTGTTGATATGACCCACGAACCATCGTTGAAACAACTTGACAATTTTTAATTAATGTTGATGTTGGTTGTTCTGCGTTTATAACATTGCCAGATAGTGTTATGTTTTCTGTTTGATAAAGTTGAACAGTGTGACCATCAATTAAAGAATCTGGATTCACAACAAATATTGTTGGAGTGGAATCTATGAAAATGCGGCCATTTGAAACAGTGACTGGCATGGATATTTCGTCATAGAAATCATCAAACATGAGTACGAATTTGGTAATGTATCCGTTTTCAGGAGAGCCTTCTATAGAAAAAGTAAAGCACAGTGTTTTAGGCGCACAACGTGTTCCGTTCAAAAATTGTACCCAAAGAGCTGTTGTCACATCGTTTGAGGTGGAGAACGAATCTTGCATATAACCTTGAAACGTGACATAAAACGTTGGTGGAAAAGAATTATTTGACATACAAAGAGCAGAACTAGAAAAAAAGAAGGAAAGTAGACATAGCAGTGTGCAAAGTACTGCTAAAATTGGCTTTTGGAACATAATTTAGAGACATCCGCCGCCGACTACTGTTGGAGCTCCAGGACTAACCCAAGCAAATGCTGTGCGGTAAACGTTGTCGTAGTGAAATGTTGCTTCAATACAGGCTTGTACGATTTGAGGGTGATGTGTTTTTGTATTCTGGTGAAGGGTAAGTGACCCACCATAGCCTGTCGCTGCATATGATGGACCGTACTGGAGTATCAAAGTATTATCGTCCCACACACCGTAAGCTTCCGCTGATATGCGTCCCCAAGCACCACTATCGCCGTACCATGGATGAGCCGAACCTTCTTCTACTGCTGACGCTAAAGCAAGAGAAGTAAGCAAAGACAGTATTGCAACAAAAGCCAAGCCAACGCCTAAAGCCGAACATATTTTCTTTACATTCATATGTTTTCCTCTTTTTAATGTAGCAATGCTTAAATTACATTAACACGTTTTTGCTTAGGAGTGGTTAAAATAGTCTTTAATGTTGTTGATTACCTGATCTTGACATTAAAGGCTCTTGGCCACCCTTGATGCAGGACACATTAATCTAACGTCACATTACTCAGTGTATACTATATTCATAACAAACACATAAAGTTTTTGAAGAGTATTGCAAAAAGGATTATAAGATGGTTTAATCTTTTGTATTTGCGATAGTTATGAAATGTCCCAAGTGTGGAAACCAACTTTGTGTAAAGGTAGGCTTTAATCACAATAGACAAC
>JAITCR010000003.1 GCA_031282985.1 Nitrososphaerota archaeon
GTTTGTATGGGCAACTGCTGCACTTATTTTGTTTTTATCGGTTTGAAGCGTAAAACGTGAGTTTCCGAAGGTTGCCTATAGTGTGGGTAGAGAATACTTTGGTTAGAAGCGGAAAAAAAATAGTTTGCCGGGCAAAAAAGCCTCATGGGCGAGGAGGCTAATGTTGAGGTTGTGTTGGTGGATGTAGCGGAGAGTCCGGTGGAGCGGCCGAAAAAACCAGAAAAGATACTATAGTGGCAAAAAGAAAAGTCACACCCAAAAACGCAGTTAATTGTTAACCGTCAAACCGGAGAAATTATTTGTATTGCGTATGCAGGAGGTAGTGAGTATGATTTTTTTTCTTTATCAGGATAGTGTTGGTTGTCTTGTTTCTGAGGGGTTTTTGTTTCAAGGGGTAGGGTATCAGGGGATTTTGAAGCTGCATAAGAATGGTGAAGCGTCTGAGAAGAAGTCTAAAGGTGGTGTGTTAAGTGTTGTGGAAACAGTTGAGATTGGCGTATTTTTTGTGAGCGTGTTTTTGTTGAGGATGTTATTGCCAGGTTTAAGGTGTTTAAGATTCTGGCAAACAAGTATCGTAACAGGCGTAAACGTTACGAATTACGTGCAGCATTAATTTGCGGCATAATCAACTACGAAAACAGAAAATAAAATCCGAGGAGGTCTATTGATGAATGTGGGATAAAAAAAGATTTAATTCGTGAATATGGTCGTGCGCCAAGGTGTAAACGTGTGGAAGATGTTAAGCGTGGGCACAAATTTCACCGATTGAATGTTATAGGGGGTTTGTTGGGTGGTTAGTGGTGGCTGCTTTGCGTTATGAGCATTCGACTAATGGGTGTTTTTTGAGGTGGGTTTGAAAAACAGTTTTTGCCTTGTGTGCCCTTTGGTGTGACCATTATTTTGGATAATGCTTCTTTTCATCGGAGGAAAAAGTTGTCGCTTATTGCTGAGCGGGCGGGTGTGTTTTTGTTGTTTTTACCTGCGTATTCGCCTGTTTTTAATTGTATTGAATGTAGGTGGGCTAATTTGAAGCGTGCTTTGTCTGATTTGATGCCTGAATGTGAAACACTACAAGAAGCCGTGTACACCCATTTTGAAGAGTATAATTCTTAAACTATTCTGCTATATGTGAAGAGTGTTTTGCGCAAGCTTAAGGCTCCAGCCTGTGTCAAAACTAATTTTTACTAACCTCAATACGCTATACACAGTGTGTGTTGTTTTATTATACACCGCATATTGTGGTTTAACGAGTTAGACTTTGACTTTTGATACAGTCTGGCTCGAACTGAGGAGGCTTTGATTGATGCAACCGTTCAAGCCTTTGACTGCGTAACATCTGAGCTCATTGCCTCTTGGTTCAAACACTGCAGCTACACAACACCCGTACAGTCAACAAAAAGTTGAACTGCTATAGTTTCCGAACAGGTTTATTGTTAACTTTAAGCGTTTATCTCTGGTTCGGTTTCTTTTTCTTCTTCATTTTCCTTTTCTTGCTTTCCGAAAAATTTTTTTGTTCTCATGTTTACTATGGCGAATAGTAGAATTGATGCTACCCCAATAAGTATGCCAACACCAATTGACCAGATGAAGTTTATGAAGTATGTATTATTGAAACCTATCTCTATCGGTTGTGGTTGTTGAAGCAAATTAGCAGCACAGTTTAAAATCATTGTTGCCCATGCAACTTCTGCAATCAAAGCTATGGTTCTAAGTAGTTTGGGGTCTCTTTCAAAATATTGCATCAAACTTCTGCCAATTAGAACCAGTATTGTTCCAACAATACCCATACTCATTACGCCTTTGATAAATAGCGCTGTTACTTCAGGAAGCAAATCTACCAAATCTGTATTCGGTAACAAATTGTAACTAGCGTTTTGAATGCCTAAATAGATGCTTATTACAATGCAGAATATTCCCGCTATTATTGTGTAATTGGAAATTTGCATACGTAAGGGTGGCGGGGAATATTCTCGGATCCATTTATAACCGTTTTTAACTGCTGTATCAACACCAAAGCCTTTTAGCAGTAGAACAGCGCCAACAATAATGGCAATTGCGATGCCATAATAATACATGTTTAAGCCCTTTTTAATGTTTAGAATTCCGAAAAGGGCATATGTTATTACTAAAATGCCCGGTAAACCCAGAGCTATGCGGGCATACCGTGGAGTGTCTGCGAGAAGTTTCATGTATTTTGTGAATACTGCCGCGGTTTCTTCTATTGATTCACTGTGTTTAATTACTATACGTCTTACTGATGATATGGGCACGTTTCGTGACTCAATGATAGGTAAAACTGCTTCATCTGAGTAACCGTCTGAAACAAGGATAACCTCAGTAGCTGTAAACGTTTCTAAAATATTATCCAATTCTGCAGAAAGCTTCCGATCCGCTTTAACGCCGCCTAATTCAGTACCTGAAATCGTTGCCACTTCAAAGGTTTCATCTGACTTTTTCTCGCTCAGCAGGCGGTCATAAAGACGAACTGCTTCAAACATTGCATTAGCGTCAGGCTCTTCTGGATCTTTTAAAGCCAAAGCAACTGCTGCGTCTATGTTAGCGCGTCTACCAAGTAAGGGTGTTTTGATGCCTGCTTTAACTTCGATATCGCCATCTCTATCAACACATAAAATTAGAACCCTATTTTGTGTTTGGTGTAACGATTCCCTATTAGCCATAGCACTTATCCCTAAATGCGCTACAGCTTAATTTATTTTTGTGTGTCAGCATCCTCAGATTCGTCAACGCTTGCAAGCAGCTGGAATTCGTTCCAACTGAGTTTTTCTCCTTTATCGAGCTTCTCTTTTGCTTGAGCGCCAAGTTTTGTTTTTAGAGCTTGCTCATCTACAAGTCTCTTGTTCCTTTGGATGTCTGTTTCTTCTTTCTCTTTTAATCGTAAAGCTTTCTCTTTCGCTCTTATCTCTTTATTTTGTTCTCTAACGTTATTTTGTAATCCGAGCATTTGTCCTGTTAGAACCGCTATTTCAACAAGTAACTCTTTGGATTTTTCTTTATTTTCGATAAATCCTTTGTGTAATGTGTCAGCTTCTTCTTTTACTGTTTTTACTTCAGTAATCTTGGCAAGCATTTTCTCATGAAGTTCTTGACTTCTCTTTGCTAGTTCAGACAATTCTTTATGGAAAGACTCTGCCTGTACATCTAAAACTTTCTTTTCCTGCAGATGACCCGCAATTTTTTTGTTTTCTTTTTCAATCTTTTTATAACCATGAAGCTGGGTTTCAAGAAGTTTAACTTCGCCAACTAGTCTTTTTTCTTCCTGCAAATCCAAAGTTTCAGTTTGAATTTTCCAGTCTATTTTGTCAATTTCCTTTTGAATATCTTTTCTCCGAATATTGGGCGATTTCTTTCTAAGTTCTTCTTTCTTTTCATTAATCGCTTGAATTTCATCTATAATGGGCTTTATTTTAACCCTTAACGTGTCTCTTTGCTGTTTAAGCGCCTGTACTTTTTTGTTAATCTCATCCCTTTGATTCTTAATCTCGTTGATTTCAAGGTTTATTTTCTTAGTTTGCTGGTTTAACTGGTCTCTTTTCTCAACATGCTTTTTCGATTCTACGTCAGCCTTATTTACCTGATCTTTTAAAACCATGATCTGCGAACGTAAGTTAGTGATTTGATTGAGTTTATCTTGGGTTGACACGTTTATCCCTGTATAGTTTTCGCTGTTAATTGTGTAACCTACAAGCTTATATTATTTTAACTTACCTTTGTAGATTATCCTTCATGCCAATAATGTTTTCAAGTATTATAAGTTTTAAATATCTGTAAGCATTATCATTGCACCGAGACATCCAATATGGACTTTTGCTATGATGATTTATTAAAAAGAGCTGAAGAACAAATGCCCGAGGTTTCCCTAAAAAAGGAACGCCTCGAACTACCAAGACTCTCCATAACAACAATTGGCATGCGTACAATAATCTCAAATTTTGGTGAAGTATCAGACATCTTAGATCGCAACCCTCAACACATTCTTAAATTTTTAACCCGTGAAATGGCCACCGCAGCAACTTTCCATGATGCCCGCGCCATATTCCAAGGCAAATTCCAACGAGACAGCTTCGACCGTTTACTACAAAGATATCTAGACTCATTTGTAATATGTCCAGTATGTAAACGTCCAGACACAAAACTCGTAAAAGAAAAACGACTCACAACTCTAGTCTGTAATGCATGTGGTGCAAAATCCGCAATTAAACAAATTTAGGGAAACAACATGGAAGTTTACGTCAAACTAAAACAGGTGGGAAAAGACATTATCTTAGCCATCTGTGACGCTGAACTTTTAGGAAAAACGCTGCAAGAAGACAAAATTATCTTCAAAGTCAAAGACGAATTCTACAACGGTGGAAAAACCACCGTTGACGATGCCGTAGGCATGATAAAAAACGCTACAATTGTTAACTTAGTGGGTAAATGCTGCGTTGAAAAAGCAATACAAAACGGCTATGTCCACCCAGATGCCATTTTAAGCATCGAAGGAATTCCACACGCTCAGATCATGAAGATTTGACTGTTCTGTTTTTTGGAATTTTTTGAATACCTTTTTTTAATGGCATAAATTATTGTTGGCGTGAAAATTGAACATGCTGCTATAACATAATTTATAGGATAGACAAAGTAGCTCTCAAACAAATTGCTGCCCGGGGAAAAGGGCATGTAAATCGCAAGTTGATATCCCAAAAATTGAAAAAGCGACCATGCTGAAACAAAAAACATCGCCCCTGCAAATCTTGACAAATACTTCATTTTAACAGTTAAAAACCGTTTAAGCTGATGCCCTACAAAAACTTCACCTGCTATAGCCCCTGCGGCACCTGGGAAGAACATGTTAACTAACATTTTTTCTGACAAATTACCCGGAATAAAATGATCAATCCAATAACCAGGCCAATTAAGAAAGGGTATAATTATGCTACCTGTTGTATAACGTATCGTTACAGGAATTAAATAAATGATTATACCTGTAATCATCCATATCCAAAAACGTTTACTCTTCAACATAGCTGCAAAGGCAAATCTAATGCTCATACCCCTTTTATGGTGTAATTAAATTTTAAAAAGGTTCTTAATTAGATTCTGTTACTTTATCGTGTGATTCAAGGTTCATGAGACATTAGGCGTTATTCTGTTCGAAATTTTGGTTTGATTAGATGCACGTTTTTGAGGTGTTTAGATGGTTAATTTTTCCAATATTCGAAAATTCACAATACCACAAACAACCTCAGTTATAACATCATAACATTTGAGACGATTCCTAAACTCATTACCCCAAATCAAAAACTTTTTCACCCGACTATTACTATGCGCCACAACCCCCCCTCTCAGAAGCAAACACCCTACATTATGAAATTACGTTGATAGCATCCTTGACCACATGTCTTTTAAATTGGTTTATTTCCAACATTTTATGTATAATCTGCTTTTATCGCTGTATGACAGACTATCAATGTCTATGTAACTTGCTATAAACACCTTCTGCTCATCCGAAAGCAACTCTACCTTAACACCCACACCCCTGCCAAGACACTTTTTCTTAAAAAGCAACATAACTTTAAGCTTTGGATATCCCTCAAAATACCCACATAAACCAAATCCAACTTTGATCCACTTCTTTGGGCAATTTAGAATGACTATGCTAATAGAGAGCATAATCATGAGTACTTCCTTTAGCATGAGGAGATTTGTGTACAATCAAACCCACTTTATTGACAGTTAACTGAGTTTTAACAGTATGTTTCTTCTTTTTACCACTATAATGAGTTTTACGTTTACCTTTGTTTTTAGGGTGGTGTTCGATATTAGTTGAACGGTATGTTGAAATATTGTGTGGTGGTGCGGGTTGGTAGTGAGTGTGTATGGCGTTAGTGTCTGTAAAGTGTCCGCGTTATGGAAGTGCAAAAGTTGTGAAATTCGGCAGGCAATCTAATGGGGCGCAAAGGTATGCTTGTCGTAATGAGGAATGTTCCCGTTCAGTGTTTCAACTTGACTACAAATACCATGCTTGCGAGCCTAGTGTAAAGTTTCGCATTCTTGAAATGGCCATAAATGGTCCAGGAGTACGCGACATCTCACACGTACTCCACATAAGCACAGATGTTATTATTGATACGTTAAAAAAAAGAAAACCGGAACCAACAGGTAAATCTAACACACATTAAGCCCCGTAAAGATACCTCAGAAATCGTTATTGAACTTGTTTGCGTCGAAGAGGAGAGATGGATGAGA
>JAITCR010000005.1 GCA_031282985.1 Nitrososphaerota archaeon
CGGTTTTGAGAAAGCTTAAAGCTAGAACTCATGAAGAGCTGCAAACAGCTTTAAAGACGGCTTTAGCTGCAATCACTCTTACCGATATTAAAAACTGGTTCAAACACGATGGATATGCATCAATATTATTTCAATTTGCTATATTGGTAACTTGATTTCGTCAATTAGTTCTTGGAGTGTTATGTCGGGTTGTTCTTGGATTTTTTCTATTACTTTGTTCATGTTGTTTTTGTTGATTTTGGTTTTTCGTCCGCAGTTTAGGGGTTCGTGTTGTTAGTGGCCTTGTTTTTGGTATTTGCTCCAGATGCGTTCTACTGTTCGTATGTTGACAAGTAGCCATTTTGCCATATCTTTTGTGTTTTTGCTCTCTTGCATGTGTTTGACAATAGCAGCTCGCTTGTCATTTGGTATCGGTTTAACCAATGTTCCCTCACACGATTACACCACAGTAAACGCCTATAAAAAGTCAATGTGCTATATAACATATATCGGCATTTTTCAGAAAAAGAAGAGAGAAAATTATTCAAAAGAACCCTGAGCATATCGTGAAAGAATACCTGTCGTGAATTTAGGTTTTCTAGGTTTCCAAGAAGCCAACCGTGTCTTAAGTTCTTCATCACTTAAATTAACTTTTAAAACTCTGTTTGGAATATCAATCGTTACAGAGTCTCCGTTTTGCAAAACAGATATAGGTCCACCATCAAAAGCTTCAGGCGCAACATGGCCTATACTTCCGCCGCGTGTGGCACCACTGAATCTGCCATCAGTTATTAAGGCAACACTTTCACTTAAGCCCATACCTGCAATTGTTGCTGTTGGGATAAGCATTTCTGGCATACCAGGTCCACCCTTTTGTCCTTCATAACGAATAACTACAACATCGCCTGGACAGATTTGTTTACCCCGTATTGCAGTTATAGCTTCTTTTTCGGAATCATAAACTTTAACGGGTCCAATATGTTTGAACATTTTTGGCGAAACACCTGCAGTTTTAATTACTGACCCTTTTGGCGCAAGATTACCCGTTAAAATAGCAATCCCGCCTTCAGCATGAACAGGATCCGTTAAAGAATGTATAACGTCTGCATCGATAACTGGTGCATTTTTGATGTTTTCAGCCACTGTTTTTCCTGAAACAGTTAACGCTTTCAAGGCTAACAGCGTTTGAAGTTGATTCATAACTGCAGGAACACCACCAGCCCTATCAAGATCTTCAATTGCATAAGTCCCACTTGGAATCATGCTACAAAGATGCGGAACTTTTCGACCTATTTCATCAAACAAAGATAAAGGCAACGTTAAACCAGCTTCTTTTGCAATCGCAGGTAAATGCAAAACAGTATTAGTTGAACCACCCAACGCCATATCAACGGATATAGCATTTTTAAAGGCATCCAACGTCAGTATATCTGAAGGCTTTATGTTATGCTCCACAAGACTAACTATTCTTTTACCTGTTTGACGTGCAAAACGAACTTTACGGGCGCTCATAGCAAGAGATGCCCCACAAAAAGGCAAAGACATACCTAAAGCTTCACTTATACAGGCCATAGTATTAGCAGTAAACATACCACTACAACTACCACAACCAGGACACGCAACATCTTCAAGCTGAGCAAGCTCTGACGCAGTCATTTTTCCAGCAACAACTTGCCCAAGAGCCTCGGGAACACTTGAATAACTAACCTTTTTACCATTAAAACGCCCAGCCGCCATAGGTCCACCAGTAAGTATAATTGCAGGAATATCCAAACGCGCAGCAGCCATGAGCATGCCGGGGGTTACTTTGTCACAGTTGCTTATCATAACAAGACCGTCGAGACGATGGGCTTGAATCATGATTTCAACAGAGTCTGCAATGATTTCGCGGCTGGGGAGACTATAGCGCATGCCTTCATGACCCATTGCAAGTCCATCGCAGACTGCTATAGTGTTAAATTCAAACGGAGTTCCGCCTGCAGATAGTATACCTTCCTTTACGGCATCTCCAAGAGTGCGCAGATGAATATGACCGGGAACAACTGTATTGTAACTGTTAGCTATCCCAATAAACGGTTTAGTTAGGTCTTCATTGTCTAAACCTAAAGATTTGAGTAACGCACGATGAGGCGCATGCTCGATTCCTGCTTTAACTTCATTACTTCTCAAATTAACATCAACCTTCTATAGATTAACAACTACTACTGGTTCGATATTGCGTTATAAGGGTTGTTAAGCTTTTACATACCAAAAAACGCTTCTACTAACAACACCTATGTGCTAAACCACAAACTCAACAGGTAAGATTAACCAAGGATTGTTTGTCCCTTTCCTAATGGATGTGCTACAGCGGGTATGCCTAATCTTTTTGTTATCTCATGCGCTAACACTTTTCCGTGACTTGAGCGGTAATTGTCAGTTATAACTTGCTTTGCCTTTGAGCGTTTTACATATTCTATTAAACAGTCAAAATCAGAGTGATCACTAAGCGCTACTATGTATTCATGTTCACTAATTTGTCGGCAAGGATTTTGGAATTCCCAACCACTTACGCTAATTCTATTGTTTTTTAAACCAACTTTGAAACGTGCGTTAGTATGATAAAACGCAACACAGGGCAAATTACCTCCGAGAAGTTCTTGGCCTTCATTACTTGTGTCAAGTGTTAAACTGCCAAGATTCATACCATAAGTACTACAAACTTTGGAAACTTTATGCACAGTATCAGACATTACAAAAGGAACATCCACATAGGCTTCCCGTAACAATTGCATAACCTCCTGCAATTTACCATAAAAACCAAAAACGTAAACAGTACCACCCCGCAAACGACGCTCAATCATAGAAACCAACAACTCATTAATATCAACGTCAAAATTACGTCTACACGATGGAGTACCGTAAGTAGCCTCAACTACAAGAACATCACAGTCAATAACAGGAGTTCCTTCAAGCTTAAAATCGCCAGTGTAAACAATTCGACCACCATATGCATCCTCCATCAACACTTGAGAGGCCCCCATAATGTGATCAGCTTTTAAAAGCGTAACTGTTTCATTACCATACTTGAAAGGTTTACCATATTCAAGGGTTAAAATATTATCATTTCTAAGTTTAAAAGTCGGGTTTACAATTGCTGCAAGCTCACAAGTAGCAGGAGTCATTACAACTCTTTCGCAACATTTAATGCTTTTCCGTAAACCCCCAAGATGATCCGCATGAGCATGAGTAACAACACGCAATGGCCTGTCAGCATCAAAAGAATCACAAGCCACACTATCACCTAACAAAACAGCACCAGTATTTGTAACACACGCACACTCAGCCAAACTATTCACTTTTTCTCTGTCTTTTCTGCAAGCCAATCAACAAGATGTTTAGGTGAAGTAGTTTCAATAACCACATATATGGGTCCCAATGGAGATTCTGCATATTCTTCAGAAAAACTAACATGTCCAGCGTAGGCAACTTGTTTATTTACATAAAAACTAATTTTATCATCACGTATAGCGCGGTATAAGACATTTCTTGCTGTATCACGTATACGGTCGTTACGTAACAAATTACGTAAATTAGTCAAAGATGCTTGTCCTTGAGCAGTTGCTTTTAGTTTATAACCTTGAAAAGCTGACGCAGAGGTAAAAGTCGGGTCATAAAGAATGTTAGTAATTGCTTTTTTTACTTTCTCTTCATCCTCAGTAGGATTAACAGCTACTTCTATATGGACAATTACTGTTTCCATTTTGCTTCAGTCCATTCCAAATACTTTTTCACTGCAAATTTAAAAGATTCTATACTAGAATCATTAACTAGTACATGCTCAGACAATGCAATAACACTACCTAAACCAATCCCAAGTTCACGCATATCACGTTCATGAAACACATCAAAAATTTTAGGGTCATCACTTCTATCACGTTGGCTTAAACGTATAAAACGCACCTCAGAAGCAGCATGAACAGCAACAAGCTTAAAACCTACAAATTTTGTCCTAAACACCTCAACCTCACTTAAACTCCGTAAACCATCTATAACAATTTTATCACTAACCTGCGCCGCAATTTTTGGCACACACCGTTCAGCTACTACACTATACCCACCCACTTTACGCAAATCCAACATTACCTTACCCACATTCTGCGGATTCAACTTCAAACCCCGACACAGAGTCTCCTCACGAATTACATCACCCATAGACACCTTAACATAACCAACAGTAGTGGCAGCCTCTACAAAAACAGTTTTCCCTGCACCAGGCATACCTGTTAAACCTATAACAAGTTTATCAGCATTCATAACAAACCCTTTTACTGTAATGAAACAAACGTCTTAATTATATATAGGGGTGTGCATAATTTTAAGTTTGTTTGTGCGTTTTTGTTTTTATGGAAGACTGTGAGTTAGTTAGGCTTTTGTCAACAAAGCAATAGTTCCAGCTGAACTTAAAAGGTCCGTAATCCTATTTATGGACAAGTCAAAGCATTAAAAATACTAGTATACGCTAGGCTAAAAGGTTTAGACAATGACACACGAATAATCCAGCATCTAAAAAAACATCGCTCCATAGCTAAAACCCTTGGACAACACAATATACCTCCTCGGATTTTATTTTCTGTTTTCGTAGTTGATTATGCCACAAATTAAGGCTACACACAATTCGTAACGTTTACACCTGTTACAATATTTGTTTGCAAGAATCTTACACCTTAAACCTGGCAATAACATCCTCAACAAAAACACG
>JAITCR010000121.1 GCA_031282985.1 Nitrososphaerota archaeon
ATTGTGGTTATGTTATGGATTTTGTGGGTGTAACTAGGCCTGATGAAGGGGGTGGTTTGGTTTATGTTGAAGGGGATACTGATGATTATGCAAATTGGTAGTGTCTAGTTAATTCGCGCTGAAGGCGCTTTGTTCTGCTGACTTTTTAATGTTTGTTGTATGGGTTTTTATTAGTGCAAGTATTATCTAATAATAGTGAGCAGTAGTGTTGAATGGAAAACCTATAGTTAGTATAATTAGTGCTGGAATGTCAAAATTCCAAAAACACGAAGGTCTACTTGCAAGAGAAATCTTTACCCTAGCCGTCCAAGAAGCATTTGCTCGATGTCCAAAGTTGGAACCAAAACGTGACATTAAAGCGATGTTTATCGGGCATATGGGTGAAGCGTATGAGCATCAAGGTCATATGGGGGCAATTCTTGCGGACTGGACAGGGTTACTTGGAATTCCTGCTACGCGTTGTGAAGCGGCCTGTGGTTCATCAGGCGCAGCGTTACGTACAGGAATATATGCTGTAATGTCTGGACTTGCAGATGTTGTAATGGTTGGTGGAGTGGAAAAAATGACTCATCGTACAACAACTGAAGTTACAGAATATCTCGCAATGGCATCTGATTACCCCTTTGAGCAGTATCATGGCATAACTTTTCCTGGTATATATGCCTTAATGGCTACACGGCACATGCATGATTATGGTACAAAAGAAGAACATTTTGCAATGGCTGCGGTTAAGAATCATTATCATGCGAGTCTTAATCCTAAGGCACATATGCAAAAGGAAATTACGGTTGAGACAGTACTGAATTCTCGTTACGTTGCTTGGCCTCTTAAATTGTATGATTGTTCTATAGTTACTGATGGTGCGAGTTGTGTAATTTTAACTAAGCCTGAACTTGCGGTTAAATATACTGATAATCCTGTGTATATTGTTGGTAGTGGGCAAGCTAGTGGATCTATAGGGTTGTATGAACGTAAGAGTTTTACCTCTATTTTGTCAACGAAAATTGCTGCAAAAGCTGCGTATGAAATGGCTCAGCTTTCACCTCAAGAGGTTGATCTTGCTGAGGTTCATGATTGTTTTACCAGTGCTGAGCTTGTAGCGTATGAGGATTTGGGCTTCTGTAAGCCTGGTGAAAGTGGTAAATTGTTGGAAAACAATCAAACTTGTCTTGGTGGATGTATTCCAGTTAATGTAAGTGGTGGTTTAAAAGCTAAAGGTCATCCAGTTGGTGCAACAGGTACTGCTCAAGCATATGAAATGTATCTACAACTTACAGGTCAAGCTGAGCGTCGTCAAGTTAAGGATGCTAAAATTGGTTTAACTCACAATGTTGGTGGTTCAGGTGCAACTGCGGCTGTTCATATTTATAGGAGTGCACAATAATGAGTACCCAAGAACCTTTTAGTATAGAACAATTCTACAAACTTCTCTCTCAAAACAAGTTAATGGCTGGTAAATGTTTGAAATGTGGCAAAAGTCACCTGCCCCCACGTCCATTATGCGATAACTGCTACGGTACACAATTTGGATGGGTACAAATTTTAAATGAAGGTAAACTTTTAACATATACAGTAATCCACATAGCTCCAACACAATTTCAAGGCTTAACCCCTTACACAATAGGTATCTTACAATTAGCTGACGGTTTACAACTTCCAGGTGTAATACAGGATGTACCTATAGAACAGCTTAAAATTGGCATGACTCTAAAAGTGGATTTTAGCACCTGCGGCACGTCACAAAACTGGCCCCAATGGCCCAGATACTGCCTAAAGCCCTATGAAGAACTCTGCAGTGTATAGTAGCGAGAAAACCTGTCTCGTTTCCTGTAGTGTCCTTAAATCTGAGCTTCAACGTCTCGTCAAGGAAAGGTAAACTTGACGTTGACCTTGTTTTTGTCAGCAAAAATTTTCATGTGGACTACTCTCTTATTGAGAAAAATGTGCGTAAAGTCCTTGAATATACTTTGAAACGTTATCAGGGTAGAGTTGTGCTTGTGTATGGCGATCTTTGTTTGGGACAAGATAACGAAATGAAACGCCTTGCTGAAGAATATGCTGTAGTTAAAATTGACGCTTTAAATTGTATTGACTGTCAACTTGGCGGTAAAGGCAAGTTTGAAGATGCTGACCCTGAATATAAGTTGATGTTTATGAGTGTTGGCATGATTGAATTTTTTAAAGATATGAAAACACAATTAACTAAACAAGGTATAGATGAGGATACTTTTAAGAAAATGTTTAGTGGCATTGACGGGTTTGTTATTCTTGACACAGTTGACACCACTGAAGAATGTAGACATGAGCTTGAAAAATTAAATGTGGGTGTTCGGGTTATTGAAACACGCAAAATTGGTGTCGAACCTGTTCATCAAGTAATTATGGAAGCTATAGAAAAGTTACGCAAGAAAAAATGTTGACGTTGTTACTTAAACTTGAATTTTAACATACTATCTATTATTTTGTTTTCAATAACAAATAGTGTTGATGTTTTGTGTTTTTGTGCCTTTTACTGCTTATTTTAGTCTAATTTTTTTGTAAACTTTGTGAAATAGACTTTTTTTGGTTCCAATTAAATAGGTTTAACTGTAAATGTTAAAGTAAACATTATAATAAAACAGTAATACATTATATTGTTTAAGGTTGGGACTAATTGGCACAAATTAATTCTTCTCCCTCAATGCGCCGTGTTGATGACTGGAAGTCACGTTTAATTGATTTAACACGCAGAAATAATTTGCTTTATTTCCATGGAACTAAGCGTGGAAATTTATCGATAAATAAACCAGACGCAGAAACTATATTCAAAGAATTAGTAATAAAAAAGAAACACCTTGAATTTTGGATGCCCCCTGCAGAGGCTGAGAACCAAACTGATACACAGTTTTCCAGTTCATCTGCTGAGGAATCTGAAAGGCATAGTTCAAATCAGCTTGTCAGTAAGGGTATGTCTCGTATAGAGCTTGAACGTATTCTAAAGAGTCTTCAAAGACGTTCTCTACTTGATTATCGTGAGCGAGGCGTTAGAATTCTTTATGCTGCTTTTGGTCGATTGAACTGGGTTGATAGTGAAACTAAGGAAAATGTGCATTCTCCTCTTATTTTAGTACCTTTAGATTTGACAAGAGAGACAATTCGTAAACCTTTTGAAGTTTTTGTGCCCCCTGTTGAAGAGGAAGCAATTGTAAACCCTGCGTTACAGGTGAAATTGAAAACTGAGTTCAAAATCGATTTACCTCCCTCTCCCGACGATTGGGCATCGGAAACTCTTGAAAACTATTTTAACGCTGTAAAGCAAGCCGTTATGCAGTTGGGATGGACAGTTGAATCAACTGTAGACTTAGGTTTATTCTCCTTCCACAAACTTGTAATTTACAAGGATATTGAGTCGAATGCTGAACTTGTTACACAGCATCCTATAATTCGAGCAATTGTTGGTATAAGAGATGAAAATCTTGTTCTTGATCAACTTCCCGATGAAAAAGACGTAGACAAAATACAATTACCTGAAAAAACCTTCCAAGTACTAGACGCTGACAGTAGTCAACGTGTTAGCATAGAGTACGCTCTTCGTGGTCAAAGTTTTGTAATGCAAGGGCCACCTGGCACTGGAAAAAGTCAAACAATTGCAAATATAATCGCTGAATGTATTGCACATGGTAAATCAGTGCTTTTTGTAAGTGACAAAATGGCTGCTCTTGAGGTAGTTTACAAACGACTTAGTGACGCAGGTTTAGCACATTTCTGTTTGGAACTTCACAGCAGTAAAGCTAACAAACAAGCCGTTGTAGCTGAACTTAAACGCGGTCTTGATGAACATTTAGTGCCTCGCAAGCTGCCTTCAGCGCACGAATTTGAAACAATGAAATTCTACCGCGATGACCTAAACGGTTACGTTACAGCACTGCATGAAAAACGCCAATACATGCAAAAAAGCGCTTACGACGTTTTAAGTATAATCGCCAGTCTTGAACGTGTTCCATATGTTGCCGTAGGCTTAACAGATCTTAACTCTTTAACACCTCAAAAAATAAGCGAACTTGAAGGATTAACTTCTGAATTAAGCAAAGTTTGGCAAGTTGTCGAGAACCCAGATTTTCCATGGGCAGGTTATCGTGCCAGCTTTTACAACCTTGAAGTGCGCTCTGAATTGTTAACAACAATTGAAGTTCTCGCACACACCATTGAAGAACTACAACTGGAAAGTGTAAATTATTCCAATCAACTCGGTTTAACCTCTCCTGCAAGTTTCGAACGCGTAAAATGGCTAATCAACATCGGTAAACTTTTGTATGAAAGCCCCTCACCAGAAGTACAATGGCTAACCAGCAGAGACATTGACACATTAATAACTGAAGCTGAAGGTTACAATGAAATTTGTCAATGGATTAAATCTACAAGAAACAGTTTACTTGAATGTTACACTCCTTCAATTTTTAATCTTGCTTTTGACCGGTCTAGTGAACTGAAAAAGAATTTGCTTATTCTTGAAAAACTGTTTACGGGCGTAAACCTGCAAGAATCTGAATTTTTGAGCAAGCAGGAAAAACTCTTAGTTTACATCCGAAATACTCAGCAGGCGGTTAGGAAATGGCGTGAAAACGCACAAGCCATTGCTGATCTTCTTGGTTTGTCAATTAATAATTTGAATCTGCAAACGGTTATTCAGCTCTACAAAATGGCTTTATTCTGTTTTACCGAGGACAAACCTGAGCCACAATGGTTTGACTCTGCGATTTTTCAGCAAGTATACAACACTGTTCCAAAAGTAAAGGATGCTTACCAACAGCACAATTTGTTGAAGGCGCGATTAAACAAGTCTTACACTGTTGGTATTTACAATTTGGATCTTGATGAACTTATTGCCCGCTATAACGGTAGTTACCAAAGCTTTACACGAATGTTTAGTTCCAGTTTCCGTAATGACCAAAAACAAATCGCCCGTGTCAGTATTGATGGTAAAGTTCCACAGAATGTTCTCGATGATCTTATTGATGCTCGCAAGGTAAAAATGCTTCATTCTGAAATTGATGCACAGGCTGAAAATCTTAAGGCTCTGTTAGGACGTTTCTATCAAGGTTATGATACAAATTTCATCAGGATAGAAAAAGCTCTTAACCTGCTCAATGAACTTAAAACAGTTACATGGGCAAATCCTCTGCCTGAAAAATTAGTTAAACTGTTTACAAATGCTTCTAGTCCTTCACCTATGCTTAAGAATTTAGGCAGTGAACTTGAAGATTCAATAGTTAAATGGGAACAACAGACAAAAGATGTTTCTGAACTACTTCCTCAAAGTTTACCCTATTCCGATTTGGCAATAAATCAGGCTGCCCTATCACGACTTGAAGAATGGATTATCGATGTTGAAAAACAACTCGCGCCCTTAAGCATAATAACAAAGGAAACTCTTTCTACTGCCAAAACTTTACCGAAAACCTATAAACAACTCTTTAACGACCTCGTAAATGCTGAGGAAGTACGCAGAAAAGAAGCCACAGTAACTGGAGAAAAATCTCAGCTCCAAATAAAATATGGCTCACGCTTCAATGGACTTGAAACAAACTGGGTTGCCATAATTTCCGTACTTGAATGGGTAAAAAAAGTCCAAACAACTTTTGGTGATGACATAGTTCCCGAAGCATTTGCCATTATAGCAGCCGCTGGGTCTTCTAAAGCTCCGTCAGATACTAAATTGAGTAGACATTATGAGAATACTTTACAGTCCATTACCGCATTTGAGGCTCGTTTTGAAACTGAGCTTAAATATCAAAACCAGAACATTCGCAATCTGCCTTTACGTGTTATCCATGAGCGATTGATAACTTTACGTGAACGTGTTGATGAACTGCAAATTTGGATTGACTTTAAAGACCTTAGAAATCGTTTTTCACTTCGAGGTTTAAGCAGTTTCTTTGAAAAAATTGTTGAACAGAAAACTCCATCGGGACAATTAATTGATTCCTTCCGTAGAGGTGCATATCAGGAATGGATTAATAATCTCTACGTTGAAGATTCACGCTTAGGTAGATTCCGTCGTGAAAACCATGAACAATTAATTAGTGACTTTAAAGAATTAGACAAAGGACTCATTCATTTAACCTCTAGTATGGTTATTGAAGCAGCAAATAGCCGAAAACCCCAAGATATTCTAATTCAAGCAAACGATTCTGAAGCAGCAATCCTCATGAGAGAAGCTGCAAAAAAACGTTGCCTAATGCCAATACGCACACTACTACAGAAAATTCCTAATCTGCTCGTCAAACTAAAACCATGCATGCTCATGAGTCCTATAAGTGTAAGCCAATTCCTCTCCTCAGAAACAGCAAAGTTCGACCTAGTATTATTTGACGAAGCCTCTCAAATTGTACCTGAAGATGCAATCGGTTCAATATACCGAGGAAAAACACTTGTTGTCGCAGGTGATAATAAACAGTTGCCGCCAACTAGTTTCTTCCAAAAATCTTTAATGGATAATATTGAGTGGGATCAAGTAAATGATGAAGACTTTGAGGTTTTTGATAGTATACTTGACGAATGTCTCGGTATTGGTTTGCCTGTAAAAACATTAAGATGGCATTATCGTAGTAAACATGAAGATCTAATAGCATTCTCTAACCACCAATTCTATGATGATACACTTATTACTTTTCCAGCGGCAAAGGCGCAACATGACAGTTTAGGTGTGAAAATGGTGTATGTTCCAAACGGTCTTTATGACCGGGGTGGGAATCGTGATAACCAAGTTGAAGCTGAAAAAATTGCAAGCATAGTGTTTGAACACTTTACTAATTATCCAAAAAAAACTCTTGGTGTAGTCACTTTCAGCATAGCTCAAATGAACGCCATTGAAGAAGCAATTGACCGTCACCTAAAAGAGCAGCCAGAGTTTGATAAATTCTTTAAAGAAGATCGTCTTGAGGGTTTCTTTGTTAAGAACCTTGAAAACGTTCAAGGTGATGAACGTGATGTCATATTTTTCAGTGTCTGCTATGGTTATGATCAGAACGGTGAGATGGCTATGAATTTTGGGCCTTTAAACAAGGTTGGTGGAGAACGTCGTTTAAATGTTGCTGTAACTCGTGCTCGCGAAAAAGTTGTCATTGTTACCTCTATAAAATCCACAGACATTGCTCCTGATGCTAAGGCTCAGGGTGTCCAAACTCTGCGTAATTATCTTGAATATGCTGAGAAAGGTCCTGTTATTCTTGATATGCCCTATCAGAAAGCTGGTACTTATGAGTCTTCTCTTGACGAAGATATTGCTTCGGAAATTCAAAAGTTAGGTTACGAAGTTGTGCCTCAAGTAGGCTGTAGTGGTTACAAGATTAACATAGGTGTTATTGATCCTGTTAATTCTGGTTGTTACCTTATGGGTGTTGAATGTGATGGAACGACATACCGTTCAAGTAGCAGTGCCAGAGACCGTAACCGTCTGCGTGAACAGGTGCTTAAAGGTTTAGGTTGGCGTATTCATCGTGTTTGGTCGCCTTCTTGGGTTGCTCGTCGTGACTCTGAGGTTAAACGTTTAAAGGAAGCTCTTGAGCAAGCTCAAAAATTACAGTTAGATAAGGAAGCTCTTAAACCATCAGTTGACATAAAAGAGGATGGCCTTATTGAAACTGATGTACGTAAAGTAAAGTTTGCCGGTATAGAAAAAATTGGTGTTCCATACAAAATTTACCCACTTAAAGTAGCCTTCAGTCCATACATTAAGGTGCAAACAGAGAAATCTACGCGTACTTCAAAACAGAAAAACGAATTCTACTACCCCGAAAACCGTGAAATCCAAACTCGTTTCCTTGGCGAATTAGTGGAAAAAGAAGGGCCAATTCACTTTGACTATGCTGTTGAACGCCTTGCAGATGCTTGGGGAATCAAACGTATAACCCCTAAAATTAGTCACGCCGTGCAGGAAGCTCTTAACGCCTTACTTCGAGATCAAAAAATTATAATCAAAGGCAGTTTCTTATGGTCACCGTTACTAAAAGATGTGCAAATCCGCATACCTGTTGATGGTATCGCTGAAACTAAACGTAAACTGGAGCATATTCCACCTGAAGAAGTGGAAGCAGCAATGAAACTCATCGCAAAATACGCTTTAGGTATAAGTGACGAATCATTAGTGGCTGAAACAGCTAAAGTCTTCGGTTTGACACATTCAACAGATAAGTCTAAAGAATACTTTGATGAAATTCTAAAACGACTCATACGTGAAAGAAAACTAGCAAACAAAGATGGTGTTGTAACTTTAGCATAACCCTTTTTTATTTTGAGATGATGCTTTTTGGATTTGAATGATTACAGCAAAGAAGATCTTTGGGAACTGATTGTGGAAGCAGTTCACGCTTCCGTGATGTATCCTACACATAAGGCTTACACAAGAGATACAGTGCTTGTAGAAACACCTAACATAACTCATGGAGAGCTTGCGCGACGACTTAGCATACCTGTTGGAGAAGCATTAGTGCTTCTAAAAGAGTTAGCTGATGATAAACAAAAAACAGTTCCCTAAACCGTGTTATTATACTGTTATGTATAATACTTTGGTATACATTATTTGTATGCTGCAAGAAACTGGTTGATCTTAATGTCTTTGTTTGCACGTTTCAGAGTAAATGGAACACAAACATGATCACATCATCCTCAGTTAATACTCAAATAATTACGGGACGTTATTTCAAACAACTAGAAAGGAAATCCGCGGCGGTCTAATGCCGCAAAGTTCTCAACAGAGATAGGTTTGAATGCAACGTTGCCCCATTACGCCAATCCAATGGTAGATTTACGTGACTGAAGGAAGTACGAGCAAAATTTTTGGTTTTTTAACCCTTAAGATTCTTATTATTATATGTGCTGTTGTAGCTGTTGTGGTAGTGGGTGCTGTGATTGTTATATCGGGCTGGAGTGGTTCTGGCGGTGGTGATGGTTCGTTTGATTATGGGCAAAACTATATTGACAATAATTTGCCTGATAGTTATCGGATTGTCTTTTCTATTACTGCATATGACAGTAATGAAGTTATCAGTCTTCCTTTGGAGCAGATACGTACTTTAAATGGGTATTATTTTGATACAGGAGTTGGTGATGGGTTATTGTTCATTAAGAATGGGACAATCTATGATCTGTATGTTTTGGGGTCAGATGGTGTATATGAAAATAGTGGCGTGAATTTTGAACAAAGCTATGTTGAAAATATCATGTCAGATCTTTGGGGTTACATGACTAATTATGTTGCATATCAAAAGTCAATGATGAAAGTGGGCAGTGAGACTGTTGCTGGGCGAGCTTGTGACAAATATTCTCTTACTTACACACAACCTCTCTATGGTTCAGTAACATATAGTTGCAGTATAGACAAAGCCACTGGTGTGTGTCTGAAATGGACTTGTGATGCGCAAGCTTCTGGTGAAAAAGGAGGTTACGAGTTTGTGTGTACTAATTTCTCAACAAGCGGCATATCATTACCCACTTATAAATAAGTAACAGTAGACTTTAGTCCTGATTATTTTTTGTCTTTTTTATTTTCCAAGGCACTCTTTTGTTTTTTTAAAATAGCCGTAACTGTATCTTTGGAAATATATAGTATGCGTCCTGTGGCTTGTGTTCCTGTGCCGTTTGCTGTCATTTTTAGAACTTGCTTCCGTATGTTAGGCTGGTAGGCTTTGTTTGTGTAGGTTTCTGTAAAGTTTTTGTGTGTGCAGGCTTTGTTATTGCAGTTGTATAAGTAACCTCTGGGAACTCATGTTTTACGCTTCAAACCGATAAAAACAAAATAAATGCAGCAGTTGCCC
>JAITCR010000155.1 GCA_031282985.1 Nitrososphaerota archaeon
GCATTTGTAGCGCTGTTTACCATGATGATGACCATTTTTTACTGAATGTTCACTTTTACACTTTGGACAACCCACAATCCAATCTCATAAACACTACACCATCATCCCAATATAAACACGCTCACAATTTCTTTACTACATAGAGAAAAATATAGCAACAATCATATAAAAACAAACACCACACAATTGAAAAAAGCACAAAACAGGAAAATATAGTAGACCTTAATACTAATTAGAATTTTGTTGGTAAATCGGAAGGTTCTATTAAAGCCTGTTTAGTATCTCCGTAATAGTAACGAAATAAACGCTAATTTTGTGGCTTGCAGGGTGTTGGGGTGGTTCCGCGGTTTTATCTAAAGAAAAATTTTTTGTTGTGTTCGAAGGTAGTAGAGCTTGGCGGGTGATGTTTGAAGAGTTAACTTTGGATTCTCAGAAGTGGCTTTCGGAGTATCATAAGCGTTCTAATACGGAGGGTTGTTTTTCAATGTTGAAGCGTGATAATTCTTTATCGTTATGTAAAAAGCTTGATGAGCGTAGACAACAAGAGGCGTTTACAAGAGCCTGTAATTTAAACATTAAACGTTTATGCTACCTGAATTATCTTGAAGGCATAAATGCAAGAGAAATCTGGCACAAATAATATTGTCCCAAAGTCGTTTGTTGCAGAATTAGTTATGGTAAATTAAATATTGCAGATTCACTAATAGTAGGTTAATAAAACTAAATTCGAGTTAATGTTATGTGTGAAGTGAAGAAAAAATTAACTAGAGAAAGCGGGGCGCCAGTTGCGAATCACAGTAATGTGGTTACAGTTGGGCCACGTGGGCCTATGGTGTTGCAGGATGTTTGGTTTTTAGAAAAGATGGCGCATTTCGATCGAGAAGTTATACCTGAAAGACGTATGCACGCCAAAGGTAGTGGAGCTTTTGGTAAGTTTACCACTACTTGTGAGGTAACCAAATATACAAAGGCAAAAGTGTTCTCTAAAATTGGTAAAGAAACACCTGTGTTTGTCCGGTTTTCAACTGTTGCAGGTGAGCGGGGTGCAGCGGATGCTGAACGGGATATTCGAGGTTTTGCCATAAAATTCTACACTGAAGAAGGCAACTGGGATCTAGTTGGCAATAATACACCTGTATTTTTCATACGTGATCCTATTCATTTTCCTGATCTTAACCATGCGGTAAAGCGTGATCCAAAAACTAATATGCGTTCCGCACAGAATAATTGGGACTTCTGGACTATGCTGCCCGAGGCATTGCATCAAATTACAATTGTCATGTCTGACCGCGGCATACCTGACGGTTATAGACATATGCACGGCTTTGGTAGTCACACTTACAGCTTATTTAATGACAAAAATGAGCGGGTATGGGTAAAATTTCATTTAAAAACTCAGCAGGGCATTAAAAACCTCTCAGATCAAGAAGCTGAAGCTATAATTGCCAAAGATCGTGAAAGTGCTCAAAACGATTTATTCTATGCCATAGAACGCGGAGAATACCCACGTTGGACTATGTATTTCCAAATTATGACAGAAGAGCAGGCTAGAAACTACGCGGGTAATCCCTTTGATATAACAAAAGTGTGGAGCCATAAAGAATATCCACTAATGGAAGTAGGTGTATTAGAGCTTAATCGAAATTCTGAAAACTATTTTGCTGATATCGAACAAGCAGCTTTTAACCCTGCCAACATCATCCCCGGCATAGGGCACTCTCCTGACAAACTATTACAAGGTAGACTCTTCTCTTACGGCGATGCACAACGCTACCGTTTAGGGGTAAACCACACCTCAATACCTGTTAACGCGCCTAAATGTCCGGTGCATTCCTATCACAGAGACGGATTAATGCGAGTTGACGGAAATTATGGTGCAACAAAAGGTTATCACCCAAACAGTTACAACGAATGGGCAGAACAAAAAGAATATGCTGAACCCCCACTCACCACAGAAGGCTCCATTGATCACCATGATCCATATCTAAATGATGACTGCTTCTATCAACCCGGCAACCTATACCGCCTTATGACAAAGGACAAACAAGAACTACTAATTAAAAATACTGCTACAAACATTACACCTGTTACAGAAAACATCAAATACCGTCACGCAGCTCACTGCTACCTAGCAGACAAAGAATACGGACAACACATAACAGAAGCATTAGGACTAAAACTTGGCAAAGTAATACAACTCTCACAAATGAGTCAGGAAGAAAGACTACACACCACAAGCGAAACAACCTAAAAAACAGAACACATGACAGAATAGAAAATGGTCAGAATCACACATTCTACCATCCATACTTGTTTCTTATAATTTTTCACTATAGCAGACTAGTTTAAATTTTAGTGTGTATTATATTAGACCTCCTTGGAAATCATAATAGGGCGGATGAGTTGTTTTGTGTTCATTGCGTTTTAATTGGTTGATATGAATGTATGGTCGGTATGAGAAGGATGTAAAGTTAAGTGCTGAAGATTTTAAGCAATTGTTTGGGTTAAAAAAGAAACCTTTGATGCTATGGTTGAGGTTTTGCGTGTTGCTTATATGGAGAAGCATAAGCGGCGGGCAGGCATGCCAGGTTGTCTTTGGAAGATTAACTCTTTATGAGTTTAAAATATTGGTGGCAATACGTTAGGCAACCTCCGGAAACTCACGTTTTACGCTTCAAACCGATAAAAACAAAATAAGTACAGCAGTTGCCCATACAAACTTCCCTACTATACCTTTACTACACATTATGCCCTTGATAGTTAAGGGGTTTTCGGAGGCTACCGTTACACAAAAGGAGTTATCGTATGAGTTAAGTTGGTGAGGCTACAACTCATGACACTATGGCGTGGATAGAGAATACTTTGGTTGGAAGCGGAAAAAAATAGTTTGCCGGGCAAAAAAGCCTCATGGGTGAGGTGGCTAATGTTGAGGTTGTGTTGGTGGATGTGGCGGAGAGTCCGGTGGAGCGGCCGAAAAAAACCAGAAAAGATACTATAGTGGTAAAAAGAAATGTCACACCAAAAAACGCAGTTAATTGTTAGCTGTCAAACCGGAGAGATTATTTGTATTGCGCATGTAGGAGGTAGTGAGTATGATTTTTTTCTTTATCAGGATAGTGTTGGTTGTCTTGTTTCTGAGGGGTTTTTGTTTCAAGGGGTAGGGTATCAGGGGATTTTGAAGCTGCATAAGAATGGTGAAGTGTCTGAGAAGAAGTCTAAAGGTGGTGTGTTACGTGTTGTGGAAAAAGTTGAGTTGGTGTATTTCTTGTGAGCGTGTTTTTGTTGAGGATGTTATTGCCAGGTTTAAGGTGTAAGATTCTTGCAAACAAATATTGTAACAGGTGTAAACGTTACGAATTGTGTGTAGCCTTAATTTGTGGCATAATCAACT
>JAITCR010000205.1 GCA_031282985.1 Nitrososphaerota archaeon
GTAAATAAACAACATAAAAAGAAAAAATATTACAAAATAACCGTGACCATTGAAGAATATAGCCATTACAACATAAACAATGGCGTTATTCAGCAATTATTATTGAGGACAGGTTCTTACAGTTGTTATCTGTTGAGCAACCATTTTAACTGCTGTAGAGCTGTTGATTAGAGAGTTTTATTCACCTTGCAAATTTGTAGTGTAGTTGTCTCCTTGAAAGGGTAAATGGACAAATTGATGGTAAAACGTAAGAATTGTCCTACCAAAAAACGTTAAAAACGGCAAATGTATGAAAAAATGACATTAACTACCTATAATGTGAATGCTCTCTTTTCGTGAACATTTTATACAACTGTTTCAACTAAATGCTTAAAGCAAAACTTTATTATGGATTGTTAAAATTTACAATCGATTGAAAAAATCTTTAACTAACAAAGGGAAAATTATGGCAACGTTGACTGATTTAGGCTTCTGCCAAAATACAATCTACGAAACCATAATATGCACTTTCAATTTTGACGGCCAGCTAAATGCTGCGCCTATGGGTGTAACAATAAATGGCAGACAGCAGGTCATTTTAACAGTTTATAATTCCGCGGAAACTCTTAAAAATTTGCAAATCATCAAAGCTGCTACTTTAAATTTGACCGGTAACATTGACTTTTACTACAAGTCTGCCTTAAAAAATGGTGATCTGCCGGTAAATTGGTTTGAAAAATCTGTCTTTGTTAATGCGCCAAAACTGAAGGCGGCTGATGCGATAATTGCGGTGTTAGTTGAGGGTTTTGAGCCTGTTGATGCTATGAGAACTAAAGTTACCTGCAACGTTGAGCATGTTGAGGCTCTGAAAATGTATCCTCAGGCTTATTGTCGAGCGATGTCTGCTGTTCTTGAAGCGATAATTCATGCTACTCGCATTAAGGCGTTGGTTAATGTTGAAGCAGAGCAGGTGCATGTGGCTAAGCTTTATAGTTTAATTCAAAATTGCATTGATGTAGTTAATCGTTCAGCTCCTAATTCTCATTATGCAGAGCTAATGGTTGATTTGCAAGAAAAAGTTGATTCGTGGAGGCTAAAATTTGAAGGTTTACATTAAAACGCCTTCGCGTTTGCATTTGGGTTTGATTGATTTAAGCGGTAGTTTAGGTAGAATGTTTGGCGGTTTAGGTGTTGGTATAGATAAGCCAAATATTGTTATTGAAGCGGAACATGCGTTGGGTTTAACTGTTACTGGTAAAGAGGTACCATATGTTACAGAGTTGGCATATCGTTTTTTTAATGCTTATAATATTAAACCAACTGGGCATATACATGTAGAGCAAGTAATTCCTGCTCATACAGGGTTAGGTTCAGGAACACAGTTTGCCCTCGCAGTAGCTACGGCTCTTGCAAAATTAAACCATTTAATAGTTGCCCCATCTCAACTTGCCCTGACTATGGAACGAGCTAAAAGAACAGGCGTAGGTACAGCAATTTTTGAAAAAGGCGGCTTTGTAGTAGACGGCGGCAAAAAAACAGTTGCAGGTGACAGTACAGATTTTCCTCCCTTGCTCTATAGACAAATGTTTCCCGACAATTGGCGTTTTGTCATAGCTGTACCTAACGTTACTAAGGGCCTATGTAATGCTGAAGAAGTTTCTGCATTTAACAACCTGCCACCTATGCTTGAGGGGGAAGTGGCAAAAATTTGTCATCTAATAATGTTCAAACTTTTACCTGCCCTTGCAGAAAAAGACCTAGAAAACTTTGGCAACGCCCTAACGGATATTCAAATTATAACAGGCAACTATTTTGCTCACGCACAGGGTGGGATATACTCAAATAAAGAAGTAGCCGACACCGTAGTGTTCATCAAAGAATTGGACGGTGTCTATGGGGTGGGTCAAAGTTCATGGGGACCAGCTATTTATGGTGTGGTAAAACAAGAACAAGCCAAAAACACTTTACAAAAACTCCAAAAGCATCTAAATAGAAACATTGGCGGAAACGCTTTCATTGCTAAAGGAAATAACAAAGGGGCAATAATTAAAATAACAAATAGTAATAGAGAATAATTAAGTGGTAAATTTTGAAGGTACTTTTAGTTACAGGCAAACTTGCAGAAGAAACAGTAAAAACACATGCAACCCAACAAAAAAATTTTGAAACAGAGGTTGCAGTGTTGAATTATCCTGTAGCGGCTTTCCTAAATTCTGAAACTATAATAGCAGGTCTAAAAAATTGCAATTTAAAAAACATAGATATGATAATAACACCTGGTTTAAGCTATGGAAACACCCAGATCATCACTGACAACCTTGGTGTGCCAACATTTAAAGGCCCAAAATACGCAGCTGACATACCTGTGATACTTGAAGAATACGACAAAATTCAGCTATCAACCACTATCCCTGCCTGTGTTCTGCTTCAAAAGGTACTCTCTGAAAGAGCGTTAAAAGAAATTGAAAAAGCTGAACAAAACCACAAAGAACTCTCAAAACAACCTGACAGTAGCATGGTAATTAAAAATTTAGTTATCAACAAAAATTTACCTATGCGTGTCATGGCAGAAATTGTTGACGCAGCTCTAATGGATAATGAAGAAATCCAATGTTTAGCCAAAAATTTTGTTACTCAAGGGGCACACATAATTGATGTTGGTATGCTTGCCGGTAAAAGTGATCCTGAAAACGCTAAGCGCATTGTTAAAGCTGTTAAAGCTGTTGTTGACGTGCCTGTAAGCATTGACACACTTGATCCTGAAGAAATTCAAGCAGCAGTCTGCGCAGGAGTAGACATGATTTTAAGCCTAGATGCAGGAAACATTGACAAACTTGCCACCTTTGCTACAGATATCCCCGTTGTAATTATCCCCACTAATCAACGTGAAGGTTATTTTCCAAAGAAAGCAAGTGAACGCGTACCATTAATAGAAGAGTTGATACTTAAAGCCCAAAAATTTGGGTTCAAAAAAATTTTAGCTGACCTAATTTTAGAACCAACAAACGTGTTAGAATCCTTTATAGCATTTAAAAACTTTAGCGTTAAACACCCTGACATACCTCTTTTTGTAGGAGTAGCCAATGTCACAGAACTATTTGACGCAGACTCTGTTGGTATTAACGCGTTACTATCCATGCTTTCAGCTGAAGTAAACGCAAACATAATGCTTGCCACCGAAAAAAGCATTAAAGCTAAAGGAACCATTAGAGAAGAAGTTACAGCTGCAAAAATGATGTATCTTGCCAAAAAACGTGCTTCTGTGCCTAAAGATTTAGGCATAGACTTGCTGGTTTTGAAGGACAAACGTTCACGCGAAGAGCCATATGATACAGCTTTAGAGAAAGAATCAAACCTAACCTTTGCAACAGATGAAACAGTGTCGTCATACCTTGACAGTGTGGGCATGTTCAAAATCAACCTTGACCGAAAAAACAACGATATTGTAGCTTCGATGTTTACTGACGTTTCAATGGATAAACCCCTTAACATAATTAAAGGCAAAACCGCAAAGGCCGTCTACACTAAAATTGTGCAACTCGGCTTAGTCACACGTTTAGATCATGCTGCATATTTGGGAAGTGAACTTGAAAAAGCAGACATTGCGCTAAAAACAGGTAAGGAATATATCCAAGACACATGCTTATTCGAAAAAAATACTTGTTAATATTACATAACGGGTATAGTTAACGAAAAGCTGTTTAGAGTATTGTTTAAAGTGGTGGTGTTATGTGTAAAACAATCATGTTTTCGTTAGCTGAATATATTGTAACTGTTAAGTTAAATGGTGTATAAGTTGCGCCTGAAATAGCGGGATAATTAGTGAACTGTTCTTTTGAGAGAACTTGTAACAAATTTGTTTGGACCCCTGGTACATATTTGAATTCATATGTAACGTCATCATAAGTGTAACTGGTTGATTGATAGAGAACAAAAGTTAGTACTGTATAATTTTCAGAAGTTTGAGGTTGTTTTGTGGGCGTGGATAATGATAATGTTCCAATGTAAAGGGCTAAAGAAAATACTATCACAATTGTAATAAAAATAAACATTTTATTGGTATTGATGTTTTTTTGTGTTAGTTGAATTTCGCGGATAATAGAATCCATATACTTCAACTTGATAATAGAATACTTTAGGAGATAAAAAAGTATTGGCAGCCTCCGGGAACCTCTTAACTAGCAGGGGTATAATAGACCTCTTGCGAAACTAGTTCACCTTCTCGTAGTTACAGATACCATATATTAAGTTGAATCTTAAGCCGAAGCGTTTTCTACGATTACGATAACGATCAGACACAATTTTAAACCGCTTAATAAGCCAATCACACGCTCATTTAACATGCA